>JAWVGK010000192.1:0-9014 GCA_033855155.1 Solirubrobacteraceae bacterium
CGCAGCTGCAGCCGCTGCGCGAGCGACCGCTGCTCGCGCTCGGCGCCGCCGGCGGGGGGCTGGTGCTGCTCGCGATCGGGGCGTTCGCGATCCACCGCCGGCCGCAGCTCGTCGCGCTCGCCGCGGCGGCGGCGTTGCCGTTCCGCGTGCCGATCGAGTCCGGCGGCGACACCGCGAACCTCCTGCTGCCGCTGTACCTCGTGATCGCCGCCGGCGTGCTCGCCTACGCCGTCCCGCGGCTGCGCGCGAGGCCGGGCCTCGACGACGATGACCGTACGTCGCGCCACGGGCCGCCCAGCCTGCTCGAGTGGCTGCTCGCGGCGAGCGTCGTGCTGTACGCGGCGCAGGCCGCGTACTCGTCGGACTTCGACAAGGCGCTGTCGCAGGTGATCTTCTTCTACGTGCCGTTCGCGCTGCTGTTCGCGCTGCTCGCGCGCATCCCGTGGACGGCGCGCCTGGCCGGGCGCTGCCTCGTCGTGCTGCTCGTGCTCGCGGTCGCGTTCGTCGGCATCGGCTTCGTCGAGTACGCCCGCCGCGAGCTGCTGTGGAACCCGAAGGTCATCAGCTCCAACCAGTTCGAGTCCTACTTCCGCGTCAACTCGCTGTTCTTCGACCCGAACATCTACGGGCGCTTCCTCGCGACCGTCATGCTCGGCCTCGCCGCGCTGCTGCTGTGGAGCCGGCGCACGCTGCTCGTCGCCGGCTGCGCGGTCGCGCTCGTGCTGCTGTGGGCCGGCCTCGTGCTGACGCTGTCGCAGTCGTCGTTCACGGCGCTGCTCGCCGGGCTCGCCGTCCTCGGCGCGCTGCGCTGGGGGCTGCGTCGCGCGGCGACGGTCGTCGCGGCGTTCGCGGTCGCGGGCGTCGTCGTCGTGCTCGTCGCGCCGGGAGCCGTCGGCCTCGACCAGTCGGCCGACGCCGTGACGAGCGGGCGCTCGACGCTCGTGCGCGGCGGCATCGACCTCGCGCGCGAGCACCCGCTCGCCGGCTGGGGGGCGGGCGCGTTTCGCCACGAGTACCGCCGCCGCGAGAAGAGCTCCAACGCGCGCGCGTCGGCGGCGTCGCACACGATCCCGATCACGGTCGCGGCCGAGCAGGGGCTGGGAGGACTGGCGCTGTACCTCGCGCTCGTGCTCGTCGCCATCGGCGGGCTGCTGCGCGGCGCGCGCAGCTCGATCGCGCGCGCAGCCGTCGCCGCGGCGTTCGTCGCGCTGGTCGTGCACACGCTGCTGTACGCGGCGTTCCTCGAGGATCCGCTGGCGTGGGCGCTGCTGGCGGTCGGCGCCGCCCTGGCGCCGCCGGCGGCGAGGTCGCGCCGCCAGCCGGACCTCGCCGCCGCCGCGTCGTGAGCTTCGATCGCCGCGAGGTCGTCGCGTGCGCCGCGCTGGCGCTCGCGGCGCTGCTGACCTGGGCGCTCGTGCCGACGTATCCGGACTACGACGCCTACCACCACCTGCTGTGGGGCCGCGATCTGCTGCACGGCGCCACGCCCGGCTTCGAGACGTTCGCCGCCCCGACCGAGCACCCGCTGTATGTCGCGCTGTGCGCGCTGCTGTCGCTCGCCGGCGACGGCGCCGACCGCCTGCTCGTGCTCGTGACGGTGCTGAGCCTCGTCGCGCTGACGGCCGGCTCGTACGCGCTCGGCCGCGCGCTGTTCGGGATGGCGCCGGCGGTCGCGGGGGCGTTGTTCGTCGGCTCGAGCTTCGCCTTCCTGCTGTACGCGGTGCGGGCGTTCGTCGACGTCCCGTTCCTCGCGCTCGTCGTGTGGGCCGCGGCGCTCGAGGCGGCACGGCCGCGGCGGGGCCTCGCGCCGATGGCGCTGCTGGCGACCGCGGGGCTGCTGCGCCCGGAGGCGTGGGTGCTGGCGGGGCTGTACTGGCTGTGGTGCCTGCGCGGGCGCGACATGCGCTCGCGGCTCGTGCTGCTCGTGCTCGTCGTGCTCGCGCCGATCGTCTGGGCGCTGGTCGATCTCGCCGTCACGGGCGACCCGCTGTACAGCCTTCATGCGACGAACGACCTCGCCGCGCGGCTCGGTCGCGAGCGCGGCGTCGCGCACGTGCCGGGCGCGTTCGTGACGTACCTCGCCGACGTCGCCCGCCCGCCGGTCGCGGCGGCGGGCGTCGTCGGCCTCGTGCTGGCGGTGCGCCGCTTCGGCTGGCGCGCGATGGCGGTGCCGCTCGCGCTCGTCGGCGCGGGTGCGCTGACGTTCGTCGGCACCGGCATCGCCGGCCTGTCGATCATCCAGCGCTACCTCACCGTGCCGGCGGTCGCGCTGTGCGTGACGGCGGGCTACGCGCTGCTCGGCTTCACGACGCTCGACCCCGGGCCGTGGCGCGCGCGCTGGCGCGCGGCGGCGTGGGGCGGCGTCGTCGTCGGCATCGCGTTCCTCGCGCTGAAGGCCGCGAGCTTCGGGCGCCTGGGATCCGAGCTGCGCTTCATCGGCGCGACGCACGCGCAGCTGCGCACGCTGCTTCACGATCGCGTGGTGCGCGACGCCATGCGCTGCGACCCGGTGGAGGACCGGGTCGACGGGGTCGGGGGCGGCGCGCTGACGTTCCCGACCTACCGACTGGTCCCAGACGCGCGCTGGATGCTCGACGCCGGCCCGTCGCGCGTACGATCGCGGGCCGAGGACCCGGCCCGCGTCGCCGTCGCCGTCTACATCGCGACCGACGGCAAGTTCAAGCGCTTCGCCCACGCCGACGGCGTTGCGCGCACGACGAACGACCCGCCGCGCGCTGCGCCGACACTGCGGTCGGGGCCCTTCGCGGCCTACGCCTCGCGCCGCTGCTGACCCATCCCGAGTCGCCGCCGCCCGCCTCGCCTGGCCGCCGCACCGCCCCGGCTCGCCCTACCGCGCGGCGTGTCGAAAGATGGCCGCATGGCGCCCACTATTCGACACGCGACGCCGGTGGTGCGCGCGGCCGACGCCCACGACCGCCGACGCCGCCGACCACGGCCGCCGCTCGCCGCGCGATACTCCGTGTCGTGCCCGATCGCAACGTCCTCGGCGGCCCGCTGCAGTCCTGCGGCACCGACCCGCTGACCGGCTTCTACCGCGACGGATGCTGCAGCACGGGCCCCGAGGATGTCGGCAGCCACACGATCTGCGCGGTCGTGACGGCGGAGTTCCTCGAGCACCAGCGCGCGATCGGCAACGACCTCAGCACGCCGATGCCGATGTACGGCTTCCCCGGGCTGACCCCGGGCGACCGTTGGTGCGTGACCGCGCACAACTGGCTGCGCGCGCACGAGGACGGCGCGGCCGCGTACGTCGTGCTCGCCTCGACGCACGAGCGCGCGCTGGACATCGTGCCGCTGGAGGCGCTGCGCGAGCACGCCGTCGACGTGCCGAGCGACCTCGGGTCGCTCGAAGACTGACCCGGCACCGCGATGAGAGACCCGCGCGCCGACCGCCCGCACATGCCGGGCTACGGCGTGCTTGCCGGCGACGACGGGCTGCTCGAGTGGTCGTGGGCGCGGCAGCACCTGATCGCGTCGCGCGGCTACTGGCTCGCGACGTCGTGGCCGGACGGCCGGCCGCACGTGATGGCGGTGTGGGCCGTCTGGGACGCCGGCGCGCTGTGGTTCAGCACCGGCCTGCGCTCGCGCAAGGCGCGCAACCTGCTCGCCGACCCGCGCTGCGTCGTGACGACCGAGGACGCCTCGAGCCCGGTCGTGGTCGAGGGCGTGGCACGCTTCGAGCACGACAGCGCCGCGATCGTCCGTGTCGCCGGGCTGCTGGGCGAGAAGTACGACGTCGAGCTCGGTCCGGAGTTCCACGACGCCGCCGTCAACGCGACGATCCGCGTCGTGCCGCAGCGCGCGTTCGGCCTCGCCGACGAGGATCTCGTCGCGTCGGCGACGCGCTGGACGTTTGACGCCTGAACTGCCGTCGCAGCCGCTGCGTAGGCTCCTACCAATGCAACGCAAGTGGTGGACCCTGCTCGCCGTTTGCCTGGCGACGTTCATGTTGCTGCTCGACATCACGATCGTGAACGTCGCGCTGCCGGACATCGCCGACGAGCTCGACGCGAGCTTCAGCGACGTGCAATGGGTCATCGACGCCTACGCGCTGACGCTCGCCGCGCTGCTGCTGACCGCCGGCTCGCTGGCGGATCTCGTCGGTCGCCGGCTCGTGTTCGCGATCGGCCTGGTGTGCTTCACGGCCGCGTCGCTGCTGTGCGCGATCGCGCCGAGCGCGACGGCGCTGATCCTCGCGCGCGGGGCGCAGGGCATCGGCGGCGCGGCGATGTTCGCGACCTCGCTGGCGCTGCTCGCGCAGGAGTTCCATGGCCCCGAGCGCGGCACGGCGTTCGGGCTCTGGGGCGCGACGACCGGCGCGGCGGTCGCGATCGGCCCGCTCGTCGGCGGCGCGCTGACGGACGCGCTCGGCTGGCCGTCGATCTTCTACCTCAACCTCCCGATCGGTCTCGCGACGATCGCAATCACGCTACGCAAGCTGCCCGAGTCGCGCGACGAGGAGGCCGCGGCGATCGACTGGCTCGGTCTGACGACGTTCAGTGCCGCGCTGTTCCTGCTCGTCTACGGCCTGATCCAGGGCAACGAGCACGGCTGGGACAGCGGCCTGATCGCCGGCTCGCTCGTCGCGTCGGCGCTGCTGCTCGTGCTGTTCGTCGTGGTCGAGCGCCGCCAGCTCCGTCCGATGTTCGACCTGTCGCTGTTTCGCAAGCCGACGTTCGGCGGCTCGTCGATCGCGGCGTTCGCGCTGTCGGCCTCGATGTTCGCGATGTTCCTGTACCTCACGCTGTACCTCGAGACGATCCTCGACTACGGCCCGCTCGAGACCGGGCTGCGCTTCCTGCCCGTGACGGCGCTGTCGTTCGTCGCCGCCGCGATCTCCGGCAACCTCACCGCGCGACTGCCCGCCCGCGGCCTGCTCGGCGGCGGCCTGCTGCTCGTCGCGATCGGCCTGCTGCTGATGCGTGGCCTAGACACGAGCTCGGAGTGGACGGCGCTGCTGCCCGGCTTCGTCGTCGCGGGCATCGGCATCGGCACGATCAACCCGTCGATCGCCAACACCGCGATCGGCGTCGTCGCGCCGGCGCGGGCGGGGATGGCGTCCGGCATCAGCTCGACGTTTCGCCAGGTCGGCATCGCCACGGGCATCGCCGGCCTTGGCGCCGTCTTCCAGAGCCAGGTGTCCGATCGCCTGGGCTCGGCGCTGGCCGGCACCGCCGCCGCCGCGCACGCGAGCGACATCGGCCGCGCGGTGACCTCGGGCGGCGCGGCGCGAGCCGTCGCCGCGGCGCCGCCGGCGGGCCGGCCGCAGCTCGACCGCGCGATCCACGCGGCGTTCGCGGCGGCGCTCGACGACCTCCTGCTGATCGCGGGCGTGGTGGCGTTCGTGGGCGCGGTGCTGGCGTTCTGGCTCGTGCGCGAGGGGGACTTCGTCGGGCATGGGGCGGGGGTTGCGCCGCAGGAGGACGAGCAGCCCGAGTCGACCGAGGCGCCGCCTCAGGGAGTCGAGAGCGTCAGGGTGCGTCCCGCAGAAACCGGCTGAGCCGGCCGAGACCCTCGCGCAGGACGTCGAGGTGGTTGGCGTATCCGATGCGCAGGTGGCCCTCCACGTCGAGGGCGCTGCCGGGGGTGAGCAGGACGCCGGTCTGCTCGAGCAGGCGCACGCAGAGGTCGCGGGACGGCAGGTCGAGGTCGTAGCGCAGCAGCGCGGTCGTGCCCGAGCGTGGCTTGACGTACGCGATGCGCGGCTCGCTCGCCACCCACGCGTCGAGGACGGCGAGGTTGTCTCGAACGATCGCCCGGCTGCGGCGCAGGATCTCGTCCTTGTGCTCCAACGCGATCGACGCGAACAGGTCGTCGAGCATGCCGACGCTGATCGTGTTGTAGTCGCGGTGGACCGCGACGGCGGCGACGACGTCGGCGGGGGCGGCGACCCAGCCGAGGCGCAGGCCGGCGAGCGAGAACGTCTTGGACATGCTGCCGGTGCTGACGCCGCGGCCGTAGAGGTCGGCGACTGATGCGGTCGTTCCGGGCTCGGCCTGGTCGGTGCCGCGGTAGACCTCGTCGCAGAGCACGAAGGCGCCGCAGCCGTCCGCGATCGCGACGATCTGCTCCAGGAGCGCCTCGTCCATCAGCGCGCCGGTGGGGTTGTTCGGGTTGCTGATCGCGATGAGCCTGGCCGCGCCGCCGGCGAGCGTGCCCAGCTCGTCGAGGTCGGGCAGGAAGCCGTCGTCCTCGCGCAGGCGCAGGATGCGAACGTCGGCACCGAGGCTCTCGGGGATGGAGTAGTGCTGCTGGTAGGTCGGCAGCACCGACACGACGCGGTCACCCGGCTCGACCAGCGTCAGGTACACGAGTTGATTCGCGCCGGCCGCACCATGCGTGATCAGGACGTTCTCGCGTGATTGGTTCGCATAGAGCGCGGCCACGTTGTCGCGCAGCCGATCGGAGCCCTCGATCGGACCGTAGGTCAGCTTCATCGGCAGCAGCTCGTCGAGGATCGAGCCGCCGAGACCCGCGATGTCCAGCAGCTCGGCGACGGTCAGCGACTCGACGCACGTCTCCGCGAGGTTGCACTCGCAGCGGTTCTCGTGCTCGTTCATCCACTGCTCGACGCCAAACGGACGGATCTTCATCGCGCGTTCCCCGCTGCGGCGACGGCGCCGAGCGCGAGGGCGGCGTTCGCGCTGCCGACCCGGTCACCCCGATGTCGGCGGCGAAGCCGGGAAGCTCGCGGTCGCTTGCCGAACGGTCGTCCACACGACCGTTCAGCGGCATCGCTTTCAATTGCTCGCACCGGGCCGAGCGTAACGCCGGTCGTCCTTGACCGACCGGCGGAGGCGTCCTATCGCGAGCTGCTACCGCACCCCCAACGCCGCCAGCCGCTCCCACAACGGCGCGTTCACCCGCTCCGCCGTCTGCGCCAGCGCCCACTCCCGCAGCCCCACATCCGGCCGCAACCGCGCACCCGCCGCCGCCCGCAGCGCCGCGACGAACTCGTCGGCGTCCGCGGCGGTCGTCACCGCGCGATCCCAGGTGTGCACGCCCGCCAGCTCGGGTGACACCGTCCGCCGGCCCAACCGCGCGTACTTCAGGATCCGGTAGGGCAGCGCGGCGTCGTTGAACGGCTCGACGCGGAAGGGCAGCACGCCCACGTCCGCGCACAGGATCAGCCGCGCGGCCTCCTCGTCGCTCCGGCGGCCGAGCCAGACGAAGCCCGGCGCCGAGCGGCACCACGCGAAGTCCGCATCGCCGGCGCACTCGTCCTCGTGCCACTCCCCGACGAGCAGCAGCACGAGCTCGGGCATGCGCTCGCCGACCTCGCGCAGCAGCTTCCAGTCCGTGCGCCAGCCGAGGTGGCCGAGCGACACCCCCACCACAACCGCGGCCGGGTCGGGGGCGGGGAACGAGTCCGCCGCCAAGCCGACGAGCTGCGCCTCGCGGCCGGCATCGTGCTCGAGCTCCGCCAGCTTCCCCGACACGACGAACGTCAGCGCCGACCGCGACGCCGCCGCGTCGTGCAGACCAGCGAGGCGCTCGCGCATCGAGGGCGACGCGTCGTACGCCACCTCATACCGATCCCAGCGGCCGTACCAGAGCTCCGAACCCGGCGCCGCTAAAAGCAGCGCCTGCGCCAGCGGCCACTGGACCGGATGGAAGATCACGACCGCCGCAAGCCGCCCGTCCAAAGCGCCGAGCAGCCGGCGCGCGGTCTTTCGCGCGACCCGCTCGCGCAGCCCCGGCGGCAGCCGCGCGACCGCGCCGTAGCGGATCCGCGGCGGATCGGCCGCCACGACGCCCGGCGATCGCAGCAGGTCGCGCGCCTGATCCTCGAGGATGAAGCCCTCCAGCGGACGCGGCAGGAGCAGCAGGACGCGAGGCTGGGGCTCCGGCACGCTCGGACAGTAGCGTGGCCCAACCGATGCGCAGCCTCTTCACACGCCTGCTGACGGGCGGCGCCGCGTATCAGGCGTCGAGCATCGCCTCCGCCGTCGTCGCGCTCGTCACGCTGCCGCTCTACACGCACGCGCTGAGCAAGTCGGACTTCGGAATCGCCGAGACGCTCCTGACGTTCATCATCCTCGCGTCGATCCTGCTGCGCTTCGGCCTCGGCGAAGCCTTCGTGCGCTACTACCAGGCAACCGAGGAGGGCCTCGAGCGCGACCGCCTCGCCGCGACCACCGTCGCCGCGGTGCTGCTGACGACGACCGTCGCGGCGCTGCTCGCACTCGCCGCGGCAGGTCCGCTCTCGCAGCTCGTCCTCGGCTTCGAGGACGCGGGCATCATGCGCATCGGCGTGCTCGGGCTGTGGGCGTTCACGAACCTCGAGATCGCCTACGCGCTGCTGCGCGTCGACGAGCTGCGCCGCCGCTACCTGATCGCCTCGCTGGCGAACGTCTCGCTGACGGTCACCTTGACCGTCACGCTCGTCGTCTTCCTCGACCAGGGCGCGCGCGGCTACCTGCTCGGCAACTACGCCGGCTCGACGATCGTCCTGCTCGGCCTGTGGTGGACGCTGCACGACCGTCTCGGCGGCTCGGTCCCCGGCCCGCGCGTCGCGCTCGGGCCGCTGCTGCGCTTCGGCATCCCGACGGTCCCCGCCGACGCCACCGTCTTCGCCCTGAACGTCGTCGATCGCGCCTACCTCCTGCGCACCCAGAGCGCCGCCGCCGCCGGCCTGTTCGCCCTGTCGGTCAAGCTCGCGACGGCCGTCATCGTCGCCGTGCGCGGCTTTCAGCTCGCCTGGCCGCCGCTCGCCTACTCGATCGCCGACGACGACCGCGCCCGCCGCTTCTATGCGACCGTCACCACCTGGTACGTCGTCGTCACGGGCCTCGTCGTCGCCGGGCTCACGCTGCTCGGCCGCTGGGCGGTGCGGCTGCTGTCGCCGCCGGACTACTTCGCCGCGCACGAGGCGCTGCCGTGGGTCGCGCTGGGCTGGGCGATGTACGGCCTGTTCCTCGTGCTCGTGACGATCGGCGGCCGCGCCGGCGTCACGACGCGCAACTTCCCCGCCGCGCTCGCGGGCGTGATCG
>JAWVGK010000193.1:0-7857 GCA_033855155.1 Solirubrobacteraceae bacterium
CCGGCCGCGATCAGGGCGAGCTTCTGCGCCCGCGTCAGGCGCTTGATGCGGGCCTCCTCGCGGCGCGCCGCGCTCGCGTCGCCCATCGGCAGCGCGAGCGCCAGCTCGATCGGCAGGCGCGAGCGCGTGTAGCGGCTCGCGGTGCCAGCGCGGTGGGCGCTCAGGCGCCGCTGCAGGTCGTTCGTCCAGCCGGTGTACAGCGAGTCGTCGGCGGCGCACCGCAGCAGGTAGACCCAGGCGGGCGCGGGCTGGTCGTCGGCCATCGCGTCCATGATCCTCCCCGTGGCGACGGACGGCCCCGCGCCCCGTGTATGGTCGCGGCCGACAACCGGCGGCCCGGGTCGGAAGGGGATCGGATCACGTGAAGGGACTCGTCACGACGGCTGCGTCGCGCGCCTGGCTCGTCGTCGCGCTCGCCGGCCTCGTGCTCGTCGTGCTCGTCGTCGGGCTGCAGCTCGTCCCGCGGCTGACCGGCGGCCAGGCGGTGATCGACGCGGCCGCGCCCGCGATGACCAAGCAGGCCGTCGCGGGCGAGGTCGCGGCGACGGGGGTGCTCGCGCGCTACGTCGACCTCGTCGACCCGCTCGTCGCGCGCAGGGGTCGCGGCAGCGGCGAGGTCGCCCGCCTGCGCCGGCTGATCGCGCGCCGCGCCCATGTCTCGCGGCGAGCGGCGACCGCGCTGCTGCGCCACGAGGCGCCGCACGTCGCGGCGCTGCTGCGCGCGCTGCCGCTGTCGGCGGTCGCGAGCGAGCGCCCGCGCCTGACGCGCTTCCTCGCCGGCACGCTGAACGTCGGCGACGAGGACCTGCAGGACGAGTTCGCGCGCAGCTTCCCGCGTCTGTTTCAGACGCTGTCGGAGCTGCCGAGCATGACCAGCGGCTGGTACGACGTGCCCGGCGTCGAAGCGATGACGCGCTTCGATGCCAGGACGCCGGTGCGCACGATGCCCGACGTCCGCGACTACCTGCGCGACGACCTGATGGCGAGCGTCGAGCACGAGCAGCAGCGCTTCCGCTACCTCGCCGCCTGGGGCGGGATCGGCTACATCCCGTACCTGCTGCTCGTCGCGGGCATCGTCGCGATCGCCTTCGGGCTGTTCGAGGTCCGGCGTGCGGCGAGCTCCCCGCCGGGCAGGCCGGCGTGGGCCGGCGTCGTGGCGATCGGGTTCGTGATCCTGCTCGCGATCGCGGGGCTGCAGTACTTCCCGCGCCTGAACGGCGCCGACACGATGATCTCGCGCCTGCGACCGGCGTTCGAGCAGCCGCGCGTCGAGGGACTGCGGGCGGGCACCGACCTCGTCGTGCAGTCGGCGCTGTTCGGCGATCCGATCATGACGCGCGCCGGCGGCGCCGCGGCCGAGTACCCGGAGCTCGTCGCGACGGTCGCCGAGCGCAGCGGCCAGTCGCACTCGCGCGTGCGCCGGGGGCTGCGCGGCGCCGCGCCGCGCACGGCGGCGCTGCTGGAGGCGCTGCCGCTGAGCTCCGCCGCCCGGGAGGTGCCGCACCTGCTGGCCGTGCTGGCGCGCAGGATGCACACCGACGACCGGCGGCTCGTCCGGACGCTGCGCAGGCGCACGCCCGCGCTGGCGCGATCGATCCTCGCGCTCGGGCCTGTGACCGCCGGCTGGAACGCGATGCCCGGGACCGCGGACCTCGAGCGCTTCGACGGGGTCACGCCCGTGCGCGCGGTGCCGGCGTTCGGCGACTACCTCGACCGCGACGTCGTCCCGATCCTCGAAGGCCAGCACGAGCACTTCGACAAGCTCGCGAACACGTGGCCGCCCGTCAGGGTGCTGCCGGGACTGCTGCTCGCGTTCTCCGTCCTCGCCGTGCTCTACGGCGTGGCGATGATGTTCCGCGCCACGAAGCCGTAGCCGCCGCGCCGGCGCTCGAGCGCGTAGTCGCCGCCACGGCGCTAGCGCTCGAGCGCTTCCACCAGCGAGCCGGCGTCGAACGCGCCGTCGTGCAGGACGCCGTCGACGAAGAACGCCGGCGTGCCCGCGACGCCGGCCGCCCGCGCGCTCGCGTCGTCGCGCGCGACGCGCGCGGCGTGGACTCCGGCGTCGAGCTCGGCGCGCACGCGCGCGGCGTCGAGCCCGAGCGCGGCCGCGTGCGCGACGAGGTCCGCGGGCGCCAGGCGCCCGCGCGCGGCGTAGAGGTGGTCGTGCATCGGCCAGAACGCTCCCTGCGCGGCGGCCGCCTCGGAGGCCTGCGCCGCGTCTCGGGCGAGCGGGTGCAGCTCGGGCAGCGTCATGTGGCGAAAGGCGAACCGCAGGCGCCCGTCGAGGCGCTCGCGAACGCGGCGCACGATCGACTGCGCGGCGGCGCAGTACGGGCACTGGAAGTCGCCGTACATCACGAGCTCCAGCGGCGCGCCGGCGGGGCCGACGACGTGGTCGTCGGGGCCCAGCGGCGGGATCGCGCGGTCGTCGGTCACGGCCGCGACGGTAGCGGGTCGCGCTCGTAGACTGGCAGGGGCGTGGGCGACGCCGAGTTCCTCATCGCGGTCCTGTTCGCGGCGGCGGTGCTCGTCCGGTTCGCCGACATCGTCGCGATCCCGTATCCGATCGTGCTGGTGGCCGGTGGCGTGGCGATCGGCTTCGTCCCGGGCCTGCGGCCCGTCGAGCTCGCGCCCGAGGCGATCTTCCTGCTGTTCCTGCCGCCGCTGCTGCAGTCCTCGGGCTTCAACGCCTCGCCCCAGGAGCTGCGGGCCGCGACGGCGCAGCTCGTCTCGCTGACGTTCGCGCTCGTGCTCGTGACGATGGTCGCGGTCGCGGTCGTCGCGCACGCGGTCATCGGCGCGATCAGCTGGCAGGAGGCGTTCCTGCTCGGCGCGATCCTCGGCCCGACCGACCCGGTCGCGGCGGCGGCGGCGTTCAGCCGCATGGGCGTGCCCGAGCGCGTCGCGCTTGCCGTCGAGGCGGAGGCGATGCTCAACGACGCCGCCGCGCTCGTCGCCTACAACGTCGCGCGGACCGCCGCCCTGGCGGGGACGTTCGCGCTCGGCAGCGCCGCCGTCGACTTCGTCGTCTCGGCCGTCCTCGGCGTCGCCGTCGGCCTCGCGATCGCATGGGTCGGGGTGCGCGTCCAGCGGCGGCTGGCGGACGTGCCGCTGGCGATCTTCCTCAGCGTCCTGTTCGCCTACGGCGCGTACATCGGCGCCGAGCGGCTGGACGATCTCGCCGCCTACGTCGGCCTCCCGCACGTCCAGGCGTCCGGCGTGCTCGCCACCGTGACGGCCGGCATCTGGTACGGCTGGCACTCGCACGAGATGTTCGACGCCGACACGCGCCTCAGCGCGCTCGCGTTCTGGGAGGCGCTCGTCTTCGGCCTGAACGTCACGCTGTTCGTGCTGCTCGGGCTGCAGTTCAAGGGCGTCTACGAGGGCGTGCGCGGCGACGGCGTCGCCGGGCTGCTCGTCGACGTCGCGGTCGTGAGCCTCGTCGTCATCGGCGTGCGGCTCGCGTGGCAGGCGCTGGCGCCGCTGCTCGGACGGCTGCTGCCGGTGCTGCGGCGCGCGGACACCGGCGCGGACTGGCGCGAGCGCCTGGCGGTCGGCTGGAGCGGCATGCGCGGCGCGATCTCGCTCGCCGCGGCGCTCGCGCTGCCGGCCGCGATCCAGCACCGCAACGGGCTGATCTTCGTCACGGTCGGCGTGATTGCCGTGACGCTCGTCGGCCAGGGCCTGACGCTGCCGCTGCTGCTGAAGCTGCTCGGCCTCCAGGGCGAGCGCGAGTGGAGCCCCGACGAGGCGATCGCGCGCCTCGAGGCGGCGCAGGCCGCGCTCGACCGCCTCGACGAACTCGAGCGCGAGGAGCGCATCAGCGAGGAGCGCCTGCGGCGCATGCGCGAGCTGTACCGGGCGCGCTTTCGCCGCTGCATGGCGGTCATCGGTGGCGACGGCGACGAGGCGCGGGCGGCGTCGCGCGAGCCGGTCGCGCGCTACAGCGAGCTGCGCCGCGAGCTGATCGGCGTCGAGCGCGATGCGATCCTCGGCCTGCGCAACGAGGGACGGCTGAAGCCCGACGTCATGCGCGAGATCCAGCGCGACCTCGATCTCGAGGAGGCGCGGCTGCCGGCGTGACGGCGGGCACTCGCACTACGGCGCGTCCGTGATCAGCAGGTCGACGATCAGCGCGCGGTGGTCGCTGCCGGGGATCTCGCGAAGCGTCAGCCGGCGGATCAGGATCTGCCGCGGCAGCAGGACGTGGTCGATCGTGATCGGCGGCCGCGCGCGCCCGACGGGCCACGTCGGGCGCAGCCCGTCGCCGGTCGCGTCGGCGGCGTCGCGGTAGCCGCGGGCCAGCAGGCGCCGCAGCTCGCGATGGTCGAGTGTGGCGTTGAAGTCGCCGAGCAGGACGCGCGGCACGCCGGCGCGCTCGGGACCGGGCAGCGTGCGCAGCTGGCGGCGCCAGACGCGGGTGTCGCCGTCGGTCAGCGGCGGGATCGGATGCACGGATGCGACGAGCACGCTGCGGCCGCGCACGCGCAGCCGTGCCTGGGGCAGCGGCCGCCCGCCGACGCTGCGGGTGCGCAGCGCGCGCAGGCGCGTGCGCGCGAGCAGGCCGGCGCCCTCGGCGCGCGGGCCCGGCCGCAGCACCCGCCCGGGCAGCAGCCTGCGGGCGCCGGCCGCGTCGAGCCCGCGCAGCGCCCGCGGTGTGAGCTCCTGCACGCTCAGCACATCGACGCGGTACTTGCGGACGAGCCGCAGGATCTCGCGCGCTTCGGCCTTGCCGTCGAAGAGGTTCAGCGTCATCGCGACGAACGGCATGCCGCGCGCCTCGTCGCTCGCGAGGCCTGCACCCTCGACGCCACGAGGAGCGACGGCCGCGATCAGCGCCACCGCGGCGACGAGGCCGACCAGCGCGACGACCCGCGCCCTCAGCGCCAGCGCCAGCAACGCGCCCACGAGCGAGAGCGCCGCCGCGTACGGCGTGTACGAGATCGCGGCCACCAGCGGGAAGCCGTCGTCGAGCTCGAGCCAGCGGACGACCGCCCACGCCACCCACGGCGCGACGACCAGCGCGCCGATCACGTGCCGCAGCGGCGACGTTCGCATCGCCGCAGGTTCGCACGCGACGCGGGCGCGCGTCGTGTCGCGGGGCAGCGGCCGCGCACCGCCCGCCACGGCGGCGACTGCGTCGCCGCAGGCCGACGCGAGCGCGTCGGTCCGCTGCGCCCACCTGATCGCCGACGAGACCGCGCTGGGTGACACCGCAGAGGCCACAACGCCGCGCCGAGCCCGGACCTCGCCGCCGGCCGCGGGGGTCCGGCGCGCCGCCCGCGCGCGTAGATTGAACGCCATGTCCACCGCGCCCGAGGCCTTCGACGCCCACGCCGCCGACTACGACGCCCTGCGCCGCCGCCTCGTGCCCTCGCTCGACGCGTTCTACGACGCGGCGATCGCCGCGCTCGCGCTCGCGTCGCGCCCGGTGCGCCGCGTGCTCGACGTCGGCGCGGGCACCGGCCTGCTGGCCGAGCGCGTCGGCAGGGCGTTCCCGGAGGCCGAGCTGACGCTGCTCGACGGCTCGCCGGCGATGCTCGCCACCGCCCGCGCGCGACTCGGCGTCGGCGTCGTGCAGGTGCGGCAGGACTTCGCCGACGACCTGCCGGCCGGCCCGTGGGACGCGATCGTGTCGGCGCTGGCGATCCACCACGTCGAGGACCCACTCAAGCGGCGCCTGTTCGCGCAGGTCCACGAGCGCCTCGCGCCGGGCGGCGTGTTCGTCAACGCCGAGCAGGTGGCGGGCCCGACGGCCCGCCTCGACGAGCTCTACGAGCGCTGGCATCGCACGCGCTCGGCCGAGCTCGGCACGACGGCGCAGGAGTGGGCCGCGGCCGAGCAGCGCATGAGCTACGACCAGCTCGCGACGCTCGACGCTCAGCTCGCGTGGCTGCGCGACGCCAGCTTCGAGGACGTCGACTGCCTCTTCAAGCAGTACGCGTTCGCGGTGATCGTCGGCCGGCGCGCCGCGTAGCGCCCCCGGTCGGAGATCCGCGGGGTGCGGGCGGTGGCTGTGATCGCGAGGTCGGCGTTGCGGCGACGCGGCCTGCCGCCGCGATCGGCGACCGCGGCCTTCAGGCGTCCGGACTCGCGTGCCACGCGATCGTCGACCGGCAGGGCCCGGGTGCAGGGCGTGTCGGAACGAAGGACAGCGTACGGCTTGCCCACGTCGTACAACTGCCGTACCTTGACGTGCGTGACGCGGACGAAACGCATCGAGATGCGAGCCGATCCCGAGAGCGAGGCGCTCATCGCGGCCGCGGCTGCGGCCGCGGCGCTGTCGGTCTCGGCGTTCGTGCTCGGCGCGGCGGTGCGCGAGGCGGATCGGGTGCTCGGTCGAGCCGACCAGACGCTCATGCCGGCCGCGCAGTTCGACGCGCTCGTCGGCTCGCTCGACGCCCCGGAGCCAGCTCCGCGGCTGGCGGCGGCCGCGCGTAGCCCGAAGCGCTACCGCCGCGCGTGAACTGGCGGTCGACGCCGCTAGCTTCCGATCACGATCTATCGGGGTTTGGCTGTGGCCGTGCCATGCTCGACCGGTGGTTGCGCGTGGAGGCCCTGCGCGCCGAGCGAGCTGGCGTTTCTCGCACGACCGTGTGGACGGCCCCGGAAGATCTGGTCGTCGTCGCGTTTCATTCGATCGCGCCGACCCGCTTCGCGCGATCGGAGCTCCGATCGCGCGCGATGAGCGTCGGATACAGCGACGTTCCCGGCTATCTCGTCGGCAAGCTGGCGCTCGACGAGACGCTTCACGGTGCCGGCCTCGGGAGCCAGCTCTTGCTCGACGCGCTCGACATGATCGTCTCGGCGGCTGCGGTCGCCGGTGGCCGGCTCATCGCGGTCGACGCGATCGACGAGCATGCTCACGCCTTCTATCGCCATCACGACTTCACGCCGATTCAAGGATCCAGCCGTCTCGTGATGAAGGTCAGCACCGCGCGCGCGGCGCTTGATCGGTGACCTGACAGATACGGCTCGCTACGCCCGCGCGTCGACCGCCAGTGCCGGCTCGTCCTCGGGCGGGCCGTCGCGCGGGTCGTGGTCGCGCCGGTGCGTCGCGTCGCGGTCGGAGCCGGCGATGATGTCGTCGGGCGCCTTGTCCTTGGGCAGGAAGCCCGACTTCATGCCGAAGTACACCGCCTGCGGGTGGTGCGCGATGATCGCGAGCGTCGACTGCTCGGGCTCGACGGCGTAGCCGCCGGTCAGCGTCAGGCCGATCGAGGGCGCGTCGAGCAGGCGGTAGATCTTCTCGTGCTCGGACTGCTCGGGACACGCCGGGTAGCCCCACGAGTAGCGCCGGCCCTGCGTCGGGCCGATGCCGAGCTCCGCGCGCACGCGCGAGTGCAGCCACTCCGCGATGCCCTCGGCCGACTGCACGCCGAGGCCGTGGGTGAAGAGCTGCTCGGCGAACTCGCCCTCCTCCTCGAGCGCCGTGATGACCTCCGTCACGCGCGGGCCGACCGTCACGGCCTGCAGCGCGACGACGTCGAGCTCGCCGGCGTCCTTGGGCCGGTAGAAGTCCGCTAGGCAGATGCGGTGATGGCCGGGCTGGCGCGGGAACGTCAGGCGCTCGAGCACCGTCGCGCGATCGTCGGGATCGAGCACGACGACGTCGTTGCCCTCGGCGTAGCACGGGAAGTAGCCCAGCATCGCGCGCGGGCGCAGGTAGTCCTGCTCGCGCCACATGCGCTCCAGGCGCGGCTGGAAGTCCTCGCCGACGAGCTTGCGCCACGCCTCGCCCTTCACGCCGCGCCCGCCCCAGTGCAGCTTGAAGAGCACGTGCGTGTCGAGGTGCGGGAAGACGTCGTCGAGCGGGATCTCGATCTCGCGCGCGCCCCAGAACGGCGGCTCGGGGAC
>JAWVGK010000194.1:0-2523 GCA_033855155.1 Solirubrobacteraceae bacterium
GCTTCTTGGCGTCGCCGCGGGCGGCGCCGGAGGTGATGACGGTGAAGCGCGCCCACGTGTCGTAGAGGCCGAGCCTGGAGCGCAGCTGCGGCCCCGTGACGCTCGTGCGCCCGCCGGTGCCGATCACCTGCGCGCGCACGACGCGCGGCGAGCGCCCGCGGCGCAGCACCTTGATCTGGCGCAGGCGGCCCTTGACGAGCGAGCCGAGCCGCCTGTCTGCCTGGCGCAGCGTCAGCCGCAAGGTCCAGCGGTGACGCGGCGACGCGCCGTCGTAGGGATCGTCGACGGACGTCAGGTACGGCGCCGGCGGCGCGCCGAGGAACGAGTTCTCGACGTTCTCCGTGCGCCCGCCCGAGGTCGAGAAGTAGTACGTCACGATCGGCTTGCCGTCGTAGACGACGATCTCGCCGGCCGTCGCGGCGGCGGCGGCGTCCGTGCGCGGATCCTCGCCCGACATGCCGGGGTACATCTGCGAGCGCGTGTCGGCGTACTGGTCGAAGCCGGCGCCGTTCTTGGACGTCGTCAGCGCGTACGTGCGCGCGGCGACGGCCTGCGCGCGCAGCGCCTCGTCAGGCCACGCGGCGGGGACCTCGCCGGAGACGACGCCGCGCACGTAGTCCTCGAGCCCGACGGCGTTGATCGCCGAGATCCCGCCGAGCACGCCGGCGCGCAGCTCGAGGTCGCCGCGATAGCGCCCGTTGCTCACGCCGTTGCCGGCGCGGCCGCGCAGCTGCACGCCGCCGCCCGAGCCCGTGATCCGCAGCGGCGACTCGTAGGTCCCGAGGTCGCGCCCGCTCGCGGACCGCAGCGCGACGTTGGCGCCCAGCGCGCGCATCGCGACGTACGTCAGCGCCGGATCCAGTGCCCGCCCGCCCGCGACGCCCGCCGCGCCGCTGAACGTCGCGCGCGACGCCGTGCGCAGCAGCACCCGCACCGACGTCGGACCACCGAGCCTGCCGAGCTGGCTGCCGGCGTAGTAGTGGTTGAGGATGAAGGCGTGGTCGTTGCCGCGCGAGGCGTAGCCGTAGGCGCCGTACTGGCTCATCCCGACGCCGTGGCCGAAGCCCGCGCCGTGCACGACCAGGCGCGAGGCCGCCCCGGCGGGGCCGGCGGCCGCGAGCGCGAGCGTCGCCGCGAGCAGCGTCAGGCGAACGAACGTCCTCATCTGCGTGACTCGACACCGCGCGCGGGCGGGAGTTGCGCCTGCGGCGCTCGCAGGTAGCCGGCTCACGGGGCGGGAGTTGCGCCTGCGGCGCTGGCGGGTAGCTGGCTCACGGTCCAGCTTCAGCCTAAGGTGATCGGCAGATGAGCACGGCGCACGCACGAGCCGCGTCCGAGCGCGCGGTGCTCGACGCGGTCCCGAAGGGGCTGTTCATCGCCGGCGCCTGGCGCGCCGGCGCGGGTGGCGAGAGCGTCGCCGTCGAGGACCCGTCGACGGGCGAGACGATCGCGTCGGTCGCCGACGGGACCGAGCAGGACGCGCTCGACGCGCTCGGCGCTGCGCACGACGCCTTTGACGCGTGGCGCGAGACGGCGCCGCGCGAGCGCGGCGAGATCCTGCGCCGCGCGTTCGACGAGATCACCGAGCGTGCCGACGAGCTTGCCCTCCTGATGACGCTCGAGATGGGCAAGCCCCTTGCCGAGTCGCGCGCCGAGGTGACGTACGCGGCGGAGTTCCTGCGCTGGTACTCCGAGGAGGCCGTGCGCATCGACGGGCGCTTCGGCACCCACCAGGCCGGCGGCGGCCGGCTGCTGACGATGAAGCAGCCCGTCGGGCCGTGCGTCTTCATCACGCCGTGGAACTTCCCGCTGGCGATGGGCGCGCGCAAGATTGGCCCGGCGATCGCGGCCGGCTGCACGATGGTCGTCAAGCCGGCGAAGCTCACCCCGCTGTCGATGCTCGCGCTCGCGCAGATCCTCGAGCGCGCGGGACTGCCGGCGGGCGTGCTGAACGTCATCACGTCGTCGTCGTCGGGGCGCGTCATGGAGCCCGTGATCCGCGATCCGCGCACGCGCAAGCTGTCGTTCACCGGCTCGACGGAGGTCGGTCGCAAGCTCATGGAGCAGGCGTCCGAGCAGCTGCTGCGCGTGTCGATGGAGCTCGGCGGCAACGCGCCGTTCCTCGTCTTCGAGGACGCCGACCTCGACGCCGCGGTCGACGGCGCGATGATCGCCAAGATGCGCAACATCGGCGAGGCCTGCACGGCGGCCAACCGCTTCCACGTCCACGAGTCGGTTGCCGAGGAGTTCGCCGAGCGGATGGCGGCGAAGATGCGCGAGCTGAAGCTCGGCCGCGGGACCGAGCCCGACGTCAAGGTCGGGCCGCTGATCGACGACACGCAGCGCGGCAAGGTGCACGAGCTGGTCACCGACGCGGTGGCGAAGGGTGCGAAGGTCCTGTGCGGCGGCGAGCCGCTCGACGGTCCCGGCTACTTCTACGAGCCGACCGTGCTGTCCGGCGTGCCCGACGACGCGCGCCTGCTCGAGGAGGAGATCTTCGGCCCGGTCGCCCCGATCGCCTCG
>JAWVGK010000195.1:0-2942 GCA_033855155.1 Solirubrobacteraceae bacterium
CGGAGGGCACGCCCGTCACGGCGGCGGGCTTCGGCCGCGTCGTGATCTCGAGCTACGACGCTGGTTGGGGGAACTTCGTCGTCGTCGAGCACCGCTTCGGCCTGCGCTCGCTCTACGCCCACCTGTCGTCGATCCACGTCGCCGTGGGCGAGGACGTCGGTGCCGGCCAGCGGGTCGGCCGCGTCGGCTCGACCGGCCGCGCGGACGGGCCGCACCTGCACTTCGAGCTGCTGTTGCGCGGCGCGAACATCGACCCGATGACGGCCCTCGGCTGACGCCGGGCCGGGGTCGGGGCTGGGGCGCGTGCCGCCGTGCGCCGCTCGGGCGGTCGAGATGCGAAAAAGGTGCGGCTACCGCGCCTTTCCCGGACTTCGACGTTGCACGCGGGCTGCGGTCGGGCGAAGTGCCAAAAAGGCGCGGCCACCGCGCCTTTGTCGGACTTCGACGTTGCGCGCGGGCTGCCTGGGCGGTCGCAGAGCGAACACGTGCCGCCACCGCGGCTTCTCGGACACGGTTCACGCGCGACGCCCGGGCGGTCGAAGTGCGAAGAGGGTGCGGCCACCGCGCCTTTTTCGGACGTCGACGTTTCACGCGCAGGCCTGCGGTGACGGGAGCTGCGGGGCACGGGCCGTATCGTGGCGCCGACGTGCCGGCAAGCGCCCAGCTCTCGGTCCTCATCGTCACCTACGACCACGGCGACGAGATCGACGCCTGCCTCGACGCGGCCCTAGCGCAGGCGGCGCCGGGGCTCGCGGTCGAGGTCGTCGTCGTCGACAACGCGTCGCACGACGACACCGCCGTGCGCGTGCGCGCCCGCGGAGGGGTGCGCCTGATCGAGATGGGCTCCAACCCCGGCTTCGCGGCCGGCGTGAACGCCGCGTTCGCGGCATCCGCAGGCGAGCACGTGCTGTTGCTGAACCCCGATTGTGTGATGGAGCCGGGCTGCGCGGCCGCGCTGCGCGCGCACCTCCTCTCGCACCCCGACGTCGGCCTGGCGGCCGCCCTGCTGCACGACCCCGACGGCACGCCGCAGCTGTTCGCGCGCCGCGACCTCGACTTGGCCGGCGTATTGTGGGCGTTCACGAGCATCGGGCGGCGCCTCGACGCGCGGCTGCGCGGCCGCGCACTGGCGCGCCGGCGCTACGCGGAGCTGTGGGCCGGAGGGCCGCCGCGCGCGCCCGTCGCCGTCTTCTGCCCTGCGGCGGCATGCGTCATGGCCGCCCGGCGCGACCTGCTGCCGGCGCCGCTGGACGAGCGCTTCCCCCTGTTCTTCAATGACGGCGACCTGTGTGCGCGGCTGCTGCGTGTGGGGCGCCGGGCGGAGGTCGTGCCGGCCGCGTCGGCGGCGCACGGCTACGGCACGAGCGTCAAGCGCGCCCAGCACGCTGACCCGGCGCGGATGCGCGCGGAGTGGGTGGCGTCGCTGCGCAGCTACGCGAGCCGCTGGTGGGGGCGCCCCGCACGCGCCGCGCTCGGGCCGTTGCTGCTGCTCGACGCCGTCGCCGGCGCGGCGCTGTGCGTGGCGCGGCGCGAGGACCCGCGCGAGGTGCGCGGGACGCTCGGCGGCCTCGGGCTGCCCGGAGGTCCCCCGCCGCTACTGACGCCGGTGCGACGGATCGCGCCGCCACGGAGGCGGGGGAGATGAGCCACAAGGAGGGGCCACGCCCGCCGGACGCCGAGCCCGCGCCCGGCGTGGCGTTGCCGCCGGCCGCCGCGCCCGCGCCCGGCGCGGCCCAACCGCCGCCCGCCGAGCCTGCGCCCGGCGCGGCCCAGCCGCCGAACGCCGACCCTGCCCCCGGCGCGCCCCAACCGCCAGCGGCCGACCCCGCGCCCGGCAAGCCCCAGCCGCCGGCCGCCGAGGCCGCCCCCGGCGCGGCCGAAACCTCCGGCGCCCGCCGCCCCGGCGCGGGCTCGGGGCTGCGCATCCGCGCCGCGCGCGGGACAATCGTCAACGCGATCTTCCTGACGAGCGTCAACACGCTCGCGCTGATCCGCGGCTTCCTCGTCGCGGGGTTCCTGTCGACGACGCAGTACGGCATCTGGGGGACGGTGCTCGTCGTGCTCGCGACGCTGCAGCTGCTGCGCCAGATCGGCATCGGCGACAAGTACATCCAGCAGGACGAGGCCGACCAGGAGCGCGCGTTTCGCAAGGCGATGACCTTCGAGGTCGGCCTGTCGGCGATCGCGCTCGTCGGCGGCCTCGCCCTCGTCCCGCTGCTGGCGGCGATCTTCGACCGCTCGGACATCATCGCCCCGGCGCTCGTCGCGCTGCTCGTGATCCCCGCCTACGCGCTGCAGGCGCCGCTGTGGATCTTCTACCGCGAGATGGACTTCGTCCGCCAGCGCAAGCTGCAGGCGGTCGATCCCGTGCTCGGCTTCGCGCTCGCGGTCGTGCTGCTGATCGCCGGCGCGGGCTACTGGGCGCTGATCGTCGGGATCGTCGCCGGCGCGTGGGCCGGCGCGCTCGTGTCGATGCGCGCGTCGCCCTACAAGCTCGGCCTGGCGTTTGACCGCGAGACGCTGCGCGCGTACGCGTCGTTCTCCTGGCCGCTGCTGCTCGCCGGCGGCGCGGGCGTCGTCGTCGGGCAGGGGCTGCTGATCGTCGGCGAGGCGAAGCTCGGCCTCGGCGGCGTCGGCATCATCGCGCTGGCGTCGGTGATCTCGCAGTACTCCGACCGCGCCGACCAGGCGATCACGCAGACGATCTACCCGACGATCTGCGCCGTCAAGGACCGCGCCGACCTGCTGTTCGAGGCGTTCGTGAAGTCCAACCGGCTCGCGCTGATGTGGGGCGCGCCGTTCGGCTTCGGGCTCGCGCTGTTCGCCGAGGACCTCGTCCAGTTCGCGATCGGCGAGCGCTGGCGCCCGGGCATCGGGCTCATGCAGGCGATCGGCGTCGCGGTCGCGATCCACCAGATCGGCTTCAACTGGGACGCCTTCTA
>JAWVGK010000196.1:0-22201 GCA_033855155.1 Solirubrobacteraceae bacterium
CCAGCCGGCCGAGGGGGGCGTGAAGAAGATCGACATGTAGAACGCGATCCCGCCGAACAGGAACAGCCAGAACGACAGCGCGTTCAGGCGCGGGAACGCCATGTCCCGGGCGCCGATCATCAGCGGCACCATGTAGTTCGCGAAGCCCGCGAGCACCGGCACGACGAACAGGAAGATCATCGTCGAGCCGTGCATCGTCACGAGCTCGTTGTAGACCCGCGGCCCCAGGATGGTCTGGTCCGACTGCGAGAGCTGCAGCCGCATCAGCAGCGCCTCCACACCACCCAGGAGGAAGAAGATGAAGGTGGCGTAGATGTACATGATCCCGATCTTCTTGTGATCGGTCGTGGTCAGCCATGAGAGCCAGCCCTTCGGCGGGTCCTTGACCTCGTGCACCACGATCTCCGGCCGCGCCACCTCGCGCTGCGGTGCGGTGACGCTGCGGCCGGCGGTCTCTGTCGTCGTCACGTTTCGGCTGATCCTCTCTACGGTCCGCCCTGACCGCGGGTCTTTCGCTCGAGCGCGAGCAGGGCCTGGGATTCCTTGATGTCCGCCGCCTGCTTGGTCAGCCAGGCCTTGTACTCGTCCGGCGTGACGGCGATCACCCGCCCGATCATGTCGGCGTGGCCCTCACCGCAGAGCTCGGCGCAGTTGCCCTCGTACGTGCCCGGTTCGGAGACCCTGAACCACGTGTGATTGGTGTGCCCCGGGATCGCGTCGGCCTTGCCGCCCAGCTTCGGGATCCACCAGGAGTGGTCGACGTCCGAGGCAGTGATGTCGAGCGTCACGGTGGTGTTGATCGGCACGTACATGTCGACGTAGCTGTAGACCTGCTGCGAGCCCGGGTAGTCGTAGCGCCAGAGGAACTGCTGCCCGTTCACGTCGATGTTCAGGTGCGTGTTCGCGGGCCCGGGCGGGTTCGACTGGTTGAGCGCGGCGAACTGGAGCCGGCCGTCCTTCGGCCCGCCGCCGCTCTCGCGCATCTCGGCCACGTAGCCGCCGGCCTTCGAGCCGGCCGGGTTCTTGATCGGGCCGAGGAAGATGAAGGTGACGACCGTGAGGACGACGAGGATCGACGCGGCGCCGATCGTCCAGCCGACCTCGAGCTTCGTGTTGCCGCGGATCTGCGCGGGGGGCTCGCCGCCGCGGCGCCAGCGGAACTTGACGAGCGAGTAGATCAGCACGCCCTCGACCAGCAGGAAGATCAGCACCCCGAGGATGAAGGCGATCAGGTAGAGCGTCTGGATGTGCTCGGCGTTCGGCGAACCGCCGCCGCTCTCCGGCGCGATCACGCCCGCAAGCGCCGACGGAGCCGCGATCAGGGCAGCGCTGAGCGCTCCGATCGTGGCTGTTGCCACGCGCGCGCGGCGGGTACGGATGGGGGCGGGACGCAAGGCGCGCGCATTGTATCTGCGCTCCGGCCTGGGACAGCCGCCGGTCATGCCCCGGTGAACGCGGGTGGCCGCTTTGACACGAATGCGGTCACTCCCTCGCCGAAGTCGCTTGTACGCGCGAGCGAATGCTGGATTTCGGCTTCCAGGTCGAGCTGTGCGTCCATGTCGGGATAGAGCATCCGGTTCAGAGCCTGCTTCGTGCCCGCATAGGACAGGGTCGGTCCGTTGGCGAGCTTCTCGACTAGTACGTCCGCCTCCTCGCGAATGCTCTCGTCCGGGTACACGTAGTTCACGAGCCCCCACTCGAGCGCCTGCTGCGCCGGGACGCGCTCGCCGAGCATCGCCATTTGGAACGCGCGCGCCTTGCCCACCGCCGCCGGCACGAACAGCGTGGAGCCGCCGTCCGGCATCAGACCGATGTTCACGAAGGCGAGGCCGAAGAAGGCCGATTCGCCGGCGAGCACGAGGTCGCAAGCAAGGGCGAGGGAGCAGCCGATGCCGACCGCCGGCCCGTTCACGCACGCCACGACGGGCTTCGGGAGCCGGCGGATGCCCGAGATCGCCGGGTGGTAGATCGCGAGCTCCCTGCGCACGTCCGGCATGCCGTCGTCGGGGTGGGCTTCGAAGCCGGCCTTGAGGTCCGCGCCGCTGCTGAACCCGCGCCCCGCCCCGGTGATCTGCACTGCGCGCACGGAGGCGTCCGCAGCCGGACCCTCGATGATCTCCCGCAGCGCCGCGCCGAACTCCGCGGTCCAGGCGTTGAGGCTTTCCGGACGGTTGAGCGTGATCCGGCCGACGGGGCCGGACTGCTCCCATAGGACTGTGTCTGAGCTCACGGCGTGGCCTCCGAGATCGTGGTCGCGCCGGGCACGGTACCCGAGGGCCGGAAAAACAGCAGCAATGAGGGGTGTGCGGGAGGAACTGTGAACTCTGTCCGTTCTTGGCCCCCATAGGAGCCCAAAAGGGACAGGGAGTGGCCGGCACCCGCCCGTCGCACCTGCGCCTTACTCTTCAGCCCGTGCTGATCGACGAGGTCGCATGGCTGGGCCACTCCGGCTTCCGGATCACCGCCGGCGCGCGCATGATCTACATCGATCCCTACCGCGTCCCCGCCGGCGCCCGCAAGGCCGACCTGATCCTCATCACCCACGGCCACTACGACCACTTCTCGCCGCAGGACGTCGAGCGGCTGTCGAAGCCGGGGACCGAGGTGATCGCGCCCGCGGCTGTGGCGGAGCGGCTCAGCGGCCGCGTTCGCTCGATCGCGGCCGGCGAGGAGATCGAGCCCGAGGGCCTGCGCGGCGTGAGCATTCGGGCGGTGGCGGCGTACAACACGTCGAAGCGCGACCAGGACGGGCGCGTTTTCCACCCGCGTGACGCCGGGGGCGTTGGCTACGACGTGAACGTGCGTGGCGAGCGGCTCTACCACGCGGGCGACACGGACGTGATCCCCGAGATGGACGACGTGGCGGGCGTCGATGTCGCACTCCTGCCCGTGAGCGGCACGTACGTGATGACCGCCGGGGAGGCGGCCGAGGCCGCGCGCAGGATCCAGCCGAGGGTTGCGGTACCCATGCATTGGGGGGAGCATCTCGGGACGAGAGACGACGCGCTCGCGTTCGCCCGTCAGGCGCCGGTGGAGGTCGCGATCATGGAGAGGGCCGATGGATAGGACCGATGGATAGGACCCAAGCGGCACTGGAACGCATGGCGACGGAAGACCCGCAGCTCGCTGCGCGCCTCTTCATCCAGATGCTCCCGGCCGTCGCGCAGCGGCTGAGCGGCCCGCTCACCTACGACCTCGCCGTCGAGGGCCTCGGCACGTGGCGCGTGGCCGTCGACGGCAACGGCGGGGGCGCCCGGGTCGAGCGGGTAAACGAGGGCAGCAACGGCCATGTCGACTTCACGCTCGCGGGCGACGCCGCGGCCATAGCGGGCCTCGCCGCGCGCCAGAACCCGTTGAGACTGATGGCGAGCGGCAAGCTCCACGTCACGGGCAAGCGCCGCCGGCTCCTCAAGCTGCGAGCGCTGGCGGACGGTCCGGACCCGACGATCGCCGACGCCCTCGCAGCGGGCGCCGAGCTCGACGCGGACGCCATCTACCGCGCGCTGCCGTACCTGATCGACCCCGAGTGGACACGCGGCCACACGTTCACGGTGGCCTACGAGGTCGAGGGCGTCGGCGCCTGGTGCATCCACGTGCGCGACGGCGCGCCGCTCGCCGTGACGGACGAAGCCGAGGACCCCGACGCGCGCGTCCGCATGAGCCTCGAGACCTATTGCGCGGTCGTGAGCGGGTCGATGACGCCGCCAGAGGCGATGCAGCGCCACCTGATCGACATCGAGGGTGGGCTCTTCCCCACCACGCTGCTCGGCCGCTGGATCGACCGCTCGCAGGGCCGCGACGACGCCGAGCTCGAGCGCGAGCAGCGCCAGCGCGCCGTGCAGGAGCGGCGGCTCGGGTCGTGGGGCGGCGTCCGGACGAACGGGACGCCGCTGCCCGCCGCCCGACCCGTCTCGCCCGCGGACGGCGGCGACCCGGCGCACGAGTCGGCCGGGGACGCCCGCCGCGGCGGGGACCTGATGGGCTACGGCGAGCTGTACGCCCTCTGGGAGCGGCAGAACTGGAAGGCGCACGAGCTCGACTTCAGCGTGGACCGCGAGCAGTGGCTGGTCTCTCCCGCGGAGGCGCAGGAGCACACGACCTGGAGCCTCGGCTCCTTCTACATCGGCGAGGAGCGGGTGACCGCCGATCTCGCGCCGTTCCTGCTCGCCGCGCCGAGTGGCGAGGTGGAGGTGTTCCTCGCGACGCAGCTCGTCGACGAGGCCCGCCACGCCGCGTTTTTCGACCGTTTCGGCGCCGAGGTGATGGCGCTCGACGCCGACGACCTCCGCGGCCGCCTCACGGAGCTGCAGACCCTCATGAAGGCGCCATGGTTCGACGTGTTCGACGACGGGCTGCGCGAGGTCGCCGACCGCATCAAGGCGCGACCGGACGACCTCGGGCTGTTCGTCGAGGGGGTGACGACCTACCACCTGATCATCGAGGGCGTGCTCGCGATGACGGGCCAGCGCTTCATCCTCAAGTACATGGAGGATCACGACATGTTCCCCGGCTTCCAGAAGGGGTTCTCGCTCGTGGAGCAGGACGAGCACCGCCACATCGCCTTCGGGGTGCGCTTCCTCAAGGACGCGGTGGAGTCCGATCCTCGCTTCGGCGAGATCGTCCAGCGGCGCGTCGAGGAGCTCGTGCCGCGCGCGGCGGGGGTGTTCGTGCCGCCGTACGTCGACGACCCGCGCGAGTTCACGAGCTACGGCTACCACTCGTCGCACATCTACGGCTTCGCCTATCGCAAGCTCAAGCGGAGGATGGCGGTGCTGGGCCTCGAGGTCCCGCCGCCGGAGGACCTGATGCCAGGCCCGATCGCATCCCCGGAGGAAGCGCGAGCCGCGGGCGCGCCGGTTTAGCCGCACCCAGAGTTAGACTCCCGCCGCGATGAGCGGACTACGCCGCCTGGCGCTAATCGCCGCGGCGCTAGGCGCCGCCGCGCCTCCCCTTCGGCGCAAGCTCAACCTCCCACGGCCCGTCACCTCGGTGCTCGCCTGGCAGGCGCCGGTCGCGTTCGCATGGGCACTCCCGCGCACGCGCGCGCGCGACGCTGCGATCTACGCGCTCCAGATGTGGGCATACGTCGCCCACTACGAGATGCCGAACGACCGTCCGGACGAGCTGCTCGCGAAGGTGCGCGTGCGCTACCCGATCCGCGTCGACACCGCCCTCGGCCTCGGGCGCGCGCCGACCGTGAGACTTCAGCGCCGCCTCGGCGGTGGCGAGGGGGTCGTGCGCGCCCATGACAAGTTCCTTTCCGGGATCCACTGGTCGTGGTTCTTCATCCCGCACGGCTCGATCGCGTACGTGCTGCTCTTCCACCGCCCCCAGTTCGAGCGCTCCGCCGTCCAGATGGCGGGCGTATTCGACCTCGGGCTGCTCGGCTACTGGCTCGTCCCGACCGCACCCCCGTGGTGGGCCGGGAGCAACGGCGAGATGCCGCACGTGCGCCGGATCATGGTCGAGACCGGCAAGCGCGTCTGGGGTCGCCACTGGGAACCTCTTTACGATTCGTTAGGGACCAACCCGTTCGCCGCCATGCCGTCGCTCCATTTCGCCACTTCCGTCATGGCCGCCCACGTCCTCGGGGACACAGGGCGGGTCGCCGGCGCGCTCGGATGGGTCTACGCGGGCACGCTCGGCTTCGCGCTCGTGTACCTCGGGGAGCACTACGTGGCAGACCTGATCGCCGGCCTCGCGCTGGCCGAGGGCGTGCGTCGTGCGGCGCCGCGCGTCGCGCCGGCCGTCGCCTCGGTCCAGCGGGCGATCCAGAGGCTTGAGCCGCGGAGGACCTGATGGCGGACGAGTCCCGGCAGGAGCTGGCGGAGCCCGAGAAGGAGCTGCGCCATCCCCGGGACGAGAGCGGTGGCGCCGACCTCGAGCTGGCCGCCGAGGCGATGGAGGAGGGGGCGGAGGACTTCGAGGAGCGTGGGGCGGCGCTCCTGCGCGACCGCCGGCGCGTCGCCGGCTTGGTGGCGGCGGTGGTGCTGCTGGTGGTCGCGATCTACGTGATCCTCCCGAAGGTCGTCGGGCTGAACGACGTGGTCGGGCGGCTCTCGGACGCGCACTGGTACTGGGTCGTGATCGCCGCGTCCTTCAACCTCGTGTCGTTCGGCTCCTACAGCCTGCTGTTCCGCGGCGTGCTCGGCGGGCGCGACGAGGATCGAGTGCACCAGCGGCTCGACCTTCGCACTTCGTTCCTGATCACGATGTCCGGCTTCGTCGCGGCCGCGCTGTTCTCGGCGGGCGGCGCGGGCGGCATCGCGCTCACCTACTGGGCGTTGCGCAGGGCGGGCATGAGCCGGCGGCGGGCGGCGTGCCGGATGGTCGCCTTCCTCGTCCTCCTGTACTCGGTCTACCTGCTCGCGCTGGTGGTGTTCGGCGTGCTCCTCCGTACCGGCGCGCTGCACGGCGACAACCCGGTCGGGGGGACGATCGTGCCCGCAGCGATCGGAGGCGTCGGGCTCGCGATCCTGTTCGCCGTGTCGTTCGTCCCCGAGGACGTGCAGCGCGGAATCAGCAAGCTGCGCTCGCAGGGCACCCGCTCGGCACGCGTTGCCAACGTGCTGGCGTCGGCGGTGGGCACGCTCGCGTCGGGCATCCGCACCGCGGCTGCGCATGTACGCCACCCACACCGCAGCGCGCTGACGCTGCTCGGCGCGCTGGGTTGGTGGTCGGGCATCATCGGCGTGCTGTGGTCCAGCTTCCACGCGTTCGGCGTGAACGTGCCGTTCGGGGTGCTCGTGATGGGCTTCTTCGTCGGGATGGTGGCCAACCTCGCCCCGTCTCCAGCCGGTGGGGTCGGTACCGTCGACGCTGGCCTGATCGGCGCGTTCGTGCTGTTCGGGGTCGACGAGAACACCGTTTTCCCGGCGATCCTGATGTTCCGGATCGTGAACTTCTGGCTGCCGATACCGGTCGGCGTGTGGGCGTTTCTGCGGCTGCGGCGGACCGTTCGAGGGTGGGAGGCAGAGAGGCCGCCCGCTACTATACAAAGTAAAGTAACAGCGGAGACCACGTGAGCGAGAAGGACATCGAGAACGTCATCATCATCGGCAGCGGGCCCGCCGGATACACGGCGGCGCTCTACACCTCGCGCGCCGACCTGAACCCGCTCGTGATCGAGGGCTTCCTCTGGGGCGGCCTGCTCCAGCAGACCACCGAGGTCGAGAACTACCCGGGCTTCCCCGAGGGGATCATGGGCCCGGAGCTGATGCCCCGCTTCCGCGAGCAGGCCGAGCGCTTCGGCACCCGCTTCATCACCGACGAGGCCTCGCGCGTCGAGTTCGCCACCGAGCCCGGCGGCATCCACCGCGTGTGGGTCGGCGAGGACGAGCACCGCGCCCGCGCCGTGATCCTCGCGATGGGATCCGACCCGCGCAAGCTCGGCGTGCCCGGCGAGGAGGAGCTGTCCGCGCGCGGCATCTCTTACTGCGCGACCTGCGACGCCGCCTTCTTCCGCCAGAAGCGCGTGGTCGTGGCGGGCGGCGGCGACAGCGCGATGGAGGAGGCGATCTTCCTGTCGAAGTTCGCCTCGAAGGTCGTCGTCGTGCACCGTCGCGACGAGTTCCGCGCGTCGAAGATCATGCTCGAGCGCGCGCGCGGCATCGAGAACATCGAGTGGATGACGCCGTACGTGCCTGAGGAGTTCGTCGCCGGCGAGAGCAACTCGCTCGGCCACGCGCGCCTGCGGCACGCCGAGACCGGCGAGACGGTCGACGTCCCGATCGACGGCGTCTTCATCGCGATCGGCCACGAGCCGCAGTCGCAGCTCGTCGACGGGCAGGTCGACGTCGACGACGAGGGCTACGTCATCACCGAGGGGCGCTCGACGCGCACGAAGCGCCCCGGCGTCTTCGCCGCCGGCGACCTCGTCGACCACACGTACCGCCAGGCGGTGACCGCCGCGGGCTCGGGCACACAGGCCGCGCTGGACGCCGAGTGGTACCTGCGCGACACGCCCGGGATCGAGGCGCCCGAGGGGATGCCCGAGGGCGATCTCGCCGAGGCGCAGTGGGCGCCGCCGCGCAGCTGAGCGTCGCGCGCCGCGACGCGCCCGCGGCGGCGCCGGCCGTCGCGGGCCGCCGTAGGCCGGCCTTGCGCGCCGGACGTTGCGCGCTTTGCGGCCCCCCTTAAAGCGCGCGGACCCGAGACCATCCTGGTCCCGGGCCTCTGGCGCTTCCATGCGGGTCGCGCGCTACGGCTGCGCTATTCGACATAGTGTCATGCGCCCCAGCTGACCCTCGTGGTCAACCGCTACGCTGATTTCTAGTCCTCTGCGACGCTCGCCGCACTAGGGCAGGTCCCCAGTCTTTTGACCAAACGCGCGCCACTCGCCACCCTCCGGACCGTGACGGTGGACCTGCTCGAACGCGAGGCGGAGCTGCGCGCGGTCGGCGACCTGCTCGACGCGGCGCGCGTCGACGCCGGGTACCTGCTGCTCGTCGAGGGTCACGCCGGGATCGGCAAGACCGCGCTGCTCGACGCGGCGGTCGCCCAGGCGCACGCCGCCGGCGCGACGGTCATGCGCGCGCACGCCTCCGAGCTCGAGAGCGACTTCGCCTTCGGCGTCGCGCTGCAGCTCTTCGAGCCGCTGCTCGCCGGCGCCGACGACGACACCCACGACCAGCTGCTGGCGGGCTCGGCGGCGCTCGCCGGTCCGCTGCTCGAGCGCCCGACGAGCTGGGCCGGCGACGAGGCCGACGACCGCTCCTACACCGTCATCCACGGCCTCTTCTGGCTGCTGTCGAACCTCGCGGAGTCCGGACCCGTGCTCGTCGCGATCGACGACGCCCACTGGGCCGACCGCACGTCGCTGCGGCTGCTGCTGTACCTGTTGCAGCGCGTCTCGTCGATGAACGTCGCGATCGTCGTGGCACGACGCCTCGGCGAGCCGGGGGCGCCCGACGACCTGCTCGGGCAGATCGCGGCGCACGCGTCGAGCCGGACGGTGCGCCCGCGGGCGCTGACGCGCGACGGCGCGCGCGAGCTCGTCGCCGCCGCGCTGCCCGCCGCCGACGACGCCTTCGCCGATGCCTGCTGGCGCATGACCGAGGGCAACTGCTTCCTGCTCGGCGAGCTCGTGCGGGCGGTCGCGGCCGAGGGCTGGGAACCGACGGCCCGCAACGCGCCGCGAATCGGCACGCTCGCGCCCGAGGCCGTCCTGCGCGCGGTCGCAGTGCGGCTCATGCGCCTGTCCGACGACGCGGCCGGCGTCGCGCGCGCGGTCGCGATCCTCGGCGACGACGCCCAGCTGCGCCACGTCGCGACGCTCACGAAGCGCGACGCCGCGCGCGTCGCGGCGGCCGCCGACGCGCTCGCCGCCGGCGAGATCCTGCGCCCGCCGGACCCCGGGGTGCTGCGCTTCGCCCACCCGCTGCTCGCGTCGGCGGTCTACGCCGACGTCGGCGCCGGCGAGCGCGCGGCGCTGCACCGGCGCGCCGCGGAGATCCTGCGCGACGAGGGCGTGCCGGCCGAGCGCGTGGCGGCGCACCTGCTGCCGAGCGCCGGCAGCGGCGAGGGCTGGGTCGTGCGCGTCCTGTGCGCCGCCGCCAGCCGCGCGCTGCGCGACGGCGCTCCCGAGTCGGCCGCCAGCTACCTACGCCGCGCGCTCGCCGAGCCGCCCGCGGCCGCCGCGCGGCCCAGCGTGCTGCGCAGGCTCGGGGTCAGCGAGGCGGCGACCGACCTGCCGCGCGCGGTCGCACGCCTGGAGGAGGCGCTCGACGCGGACGACGCGGACCACGAGCGCGCCGACACGCTGCTGGACCTCGGACGCGCCCGCGCCTGCAACGGCGACCACGCCGCCGCGCTCGAGGCGTTCGTGGCGGCGGCGACGATCGACGGCGCCGACGAAAACGTCCTCAGTCAGGCGGCCGCCGAGGCGATCTCGCTCGGGCTGCTCGGCCCGCAGGGCGCCGGCGCGGCGCTGCTGGCGCTGACGAGCGTCGCGGCCGGCGTCGCCGATCTCACGGCCGGGCGGAGTCTGGGCGAGCGCATGCTGCTCGCGACGCACGGCCTGCGCGAGGCGATGGCCGGCGCGCCGCGCGACGAGGTCGTGGCACTCGCCGAGCGTGCGCTCGTCGGCCCGGCGGCGGCGCTCGCCGACGACGGCGGTGGCAGCGTGTTCGCCGGCCTCTCGATGGCGCTGCACGCCTGCGACGAGCTCGCCTTCAACGACCGCGTCCTGACCGAGGCGATGGCGCATGCGCGCGGGCGCGGGTCGATGATGGCGCTCGCCACCTCGTGCCTGCTGCGCGGCGCGTCGCGCTGGGGTCAGGGTCGCCTCGACGAGGCGATCGTCGACGTCGAGCAGGCCGTCGACGCCGAGCGCTACGGCTGGCGCCAGTTCCTGCCGGCGGCCTACGGGATGCTCGTCGCCGTGCACGTCGACCGCGGCGAGCTCGACGCGGCCGTCGCGGTCGCGCGGCGCCTGGACGTCTCACAGCACGCCGGATCGGCGATGCTGGCGCCGTGGCACGCCGCGCTCGGGCGCCTGGCGCTCGTCGCGCGCGAAGACGCCGACGCGCTCGGGCACTTCAGCGCCTGGCGCGACGCGGTCGCCGGCGTGTCCAACCCGGCGTGCTTCGCGGGCTGGCGCTCGGCGTCGGCGCGGGCGCTGACGGGCCTCGGGCGCCACGACGAGGCGGTCGCGCTGGCCACCGAGGAGCTCGCGCTCGTGCGCCCGTTCGGCTCGCCGCGGGCGGTCTCGGTCGCCCTGCGCGAGCTCGCGCACGCCAGCGCACGCGGCGGCTTCGATGAGCCGATCGCGCTGCTCGAGGAGGCGGTCGCGGTGGCGCGGCTGTCCGAGGCGCGCCTGGAGCGCTGCCGCGCGCTGCTCGAGCTGGGCACGCTGCTGCGACGCGCCGGTCGCCGGACGGACGCCGGCCGGGCGCTCGGTGAGGCGCTGGAGCTCGCCCGCGCGTGCGGCGCGCGGCTGCTGCAGGAGCGCGCCGACGCCGAGCTCGAGGTCGCCGGCACGCGCGTCCAGCGGGCGGCGCGGCGCGGCGCGGACGCGCTCAGCCCGAGCGAGCGGCGCGTCGTCGGGCTGGCGATCGACGGTCTCTCCAACCGCCAGATCGCCGAGGCGCTGTTCGTGACGCGCAAGGCCGTCGAGTGGCACCTCGGCAACGCCTATCGCAAGCTCGACGTGCGCTCGCGCGGCGAGCTCGCGGGCGTCGTGGGGCCGTCGGGCGCCGACGGCGAGCCGGGCTGAGCCCGCGTCAGCGCACGCCGGCGGACGTCCCGCAGGCGGCGACGTCGTCGACGAGGCGGCGCGCGTGGTCGGGCAGCCAGCGGTCGGCGTCGACGAGCTGCTGGGCGAGATCCTCGACGGCCGCTAGCTCGTCGTAGGCGTCGCCGTCGAACAGCAGGGCGTCGGCGGCGGTGCGGATGATCTGCATCTCGGCGGGGAAGAGCTTCGACGGCCCCTCGTCGGCGAGGATCTTCATGACCCGGCCGTAGGCCTGGGAGCGGTCACTGTTCATGGGCTAAAGGCTAGCGAGCCTGCAACGCGTCCATGCCGACCGACAGCGCGAGCACGAGCCGGCGATCGAGCACGCGGTCGGCGTCGGCGCTCATGTCGATGTGGTAGACGTCGCGGATCTTGAAGGCCTGGCGCGTGTTCTCGCCGATGATCTGCTCGCCGCGCTTGAAGACGAAGTGGTAGGGGATCGGCAGCCAGTCCGCGACGTTGTCGACGTACGGGATGAAGCCGACCGCGCGGCGCAGGATCGCGATCGCCATGCTCTTCTCCGTCGCGATCGCGACCTCCTCGCCGTCGGCTGCCAGGAGGCGGTAGGTCGAGCGCAGCAGGCTCGCGCCGAAGACCTTCTGGATCGCGCCGATCTTCGCGCCGAGGTCGTCGGTGACGTCGTAGGTCGCGCGTGGGTCGAACGCCTGGCGCGCCTTGATGCGCAGCAGCTCCTGGGTCTTGGACTCGTCCGTGTAGAAGCGGATGTCCTCCTTGAACTTGAAGCGCTTCTGCTCGACGAAGCAGACCTTCTCGCCGGCGCTGCCGTCGGCGTGCTCGACGTAGAACTCGTACTGGTTGACGACGAGCTTGATCCGCTGGCGCAGCTGAAAGCGATCGTGGGCGTTGGGGTCGATCGGAGTGCTCATGCGACGGACAGTAGTGGTCGTCGCGATCGCGACGGACGCAGCGCGCGTCAGGCGCCGGCCGGCAGCGTGGGCTGGACGCCGGCGCCCTCGATCCCGAGCAGCAGGCGCTTGCGCTCAAGGCCGCCGGTGTAGCCGCCGAGGCCGCCGCTGCTGGCCAGCACGCGATGGCAGGGCACGACGATCGGGATCGGGTTGTGGCCGAGCGCGTTGCCCGCCGCGCGAAAGCCGCGGGGCGAGCCGGCGGCGACGGCGACGTCGCGGTACGTGCGCGTCGCGCCGAACGGGATCGCGACCGCGGCCTCGAGCACGCGCCGCGCGAAGCCGTCGCCCACGAGGCCCCAGTCGAGCTGCAGGCCGAACGCCCGCCGGCGCCCGGAGAAGTACTCGTCGAGCTCGCGGCGCACCCCGTCCAGGCGCTTGGGCGCCTCGACGATCCGCGGCGACAGGCGCGTCGCGACGGCGTCCAGGACGCTGTCGACGCCACCGTTCTCGAGCTCGTAGGCGAGGCGCACGAGGCCGCGCGGCGTCGCGACCGCGACGAGCCGGCCGACCGGCGCGTCGATCAGCGCGTAGGCGACGTCCGCGAGGCCCTCGTCGGCGGCGCGCGCGGCGGTGCGGGCGGCGAGCGCGGCGGACTCGCCGGGGCGCAGGTCAGGTGGATGCAGCGACATCGGGCAGCTCCTGTCTGAGGGTCTTCAGGCCGTCGGAGGCCGCGCGGCGCGCGGCTTGCGCGCTGCAGCCCAGCGCGGTGGCGATCTCGTCGTGCGTCAGGCCGGCCGCGTAGCGCAGCGTCAGCACGGCACGCTGGCGCGGCGGCAGCGCCCGCACGCGCTCCCAGTGGTCGCCGACGACTTCGCCGGCGACGTCGCCGGCGCCCGGGACGGCGACGGCGACCGGCGCTGCGCCGTCGTGGAGCTCGGCGACCGGCAGCGGCCGGCGCTCGCGGGCGCGGTGGACGTCGAGCGCCTTGCGATGGGCGATCGTCAGCACCCACGCGTGCAAGTCGGAGTCCGGTCGCAGGCGCTCGTACGCGCGCAGCGCCGACAGGAACGTCTCCTGGAAGGCGTCGTCGGCGTCGTGGCGGCCGAGCGACGCGACGAGGAAGCGCAGCACGTCGTCGCGGTGGGCGTCGAGGAAGCGCTGGAAGGGGGGCAGGTGGGCCACGGAGATGAAACGCGCCGGGCGCGCCGTTCGTGAGGTCGACGCGCGACCGTCCGGCGCCGTGGCGTCGATCGGGTCGGTGCGGTGGAGGGCCACGGCGCCAGCGTAGGCCCACGGCCGGACCGCTCGGACCGCTGCGACGGACGCTCGCGACGCCGCAGCCGCGGCATTGCGAGACTGCGGCCCGGATGCGCGTGCTCCTCATCGGCGGCGGCTGTCGCGGCATCGCGCTGACGCGCGAGCTCGTCGCCGACGGCCACGCCGTGCGGGCGGTCACGCGCTCGGAGGCCGGCCGCGCGGCGATCGAGGACGCCGGCGCGGAGTGCTGGATCGGCGACCCCGACGTCGTCGGGACGCTGCGCTACGCGCTGGAGAGCGTGACGATCGTCGTCTGGGCGCTCGGCACCGCGTCGGGCGAGCCCGCCGCCGTGGCGGCGCTGCACGGTCCGCGGCTGGAGATGATGCTCTCGAAGGTCATCGACACGACGGTGCGCGGCGTCGTCTACGAGGCGGCCGGTACGATCGCGGCGCACGCGTTCGCGACGGGCATCGCGGAACTCGAGCGCATGGGTCGGCTCAACGAGATTCCGTACGTCGTCATGGACGTAGATCCCGCCGATCGGTCGCGCTGGGTCACGGCCGCGCGCGTGGCGATCGGGGACTTGATCGGTGTGCGCTACGATCGAACTACGTAAACCGGATAAGGATTGCACCCATCTCTCGGGAGGACACATGGCTCTGACGATCGGCGATACGGCACCAGACTTCGAGGCGCAGACGAGCGAGGGGCCGATCTCGTTTCACGAGTGGCTCGGCGACTCGTGGGGCGTGCTGTTCTCGCACCCGCGCGACTTCACGCCCGTCTGCACCACCGAGCTCGGCTACATGGCCTCGATCAAGCCGGAGTTCGACAAGCGCAACACGAAGATCATCGGCCTGTCGGTCGATCCCGTCGGCAACCACGAGAAGTGGTCGCAGGACATCGAGACGGCGACCGGCAGCGCGCCGAACTACCCGCTGATCGGCGACGACGACTACAAGATCGCCAAGGCCTACGGCATGCTGCCGGCGGACGTCGCGGGCGAGGCCACCGAGCGCACGCCGGCCCAGAACCAGACGGTGCGCAACGTCTTCGTCGTCGGACCGGACAAGAAGATCAAGCTCGTGCTCGTCTACCCGATGACGACCGGCCGCAACTTCGACGAGGTGCTGCGCGTCATCGACTCGCTGCAGCTGACGGCCAAGCACCGCGTCGCCACGCCGGCGCAGTGGCAGGATGGCGGGAAGGTCATCATCACCGGCGCGGTCTCCAACGACGAGGCCAAGGAGATCTTCGGCGACTGGGAGTCGCCGGTCCCCTACATCCGCTACGTGCCGCAGCCCGGCTAGAACCACCTCGTGTCGGCGCCGGGCGAGCCTGCCCGGCGCGCGGCGCTCGCGCGCGCCGCGTGCCGCAGCCCGGCTAGAACCACCTCGTGCCGGCGCCGGGCGAGCCTGCCCGGCGCGCGGCGCCCTCACGTGCCGTGCCGTCAGCGCCGGGCGATGGGGTCCGGCGCGGCGGCGCGCAGGTCGCGGCGCGCGGTGCGCAGCCGCTCGCCGGGCGGCGTGACGAGCGGGCTGCCATGGGCCCGCGCGTGCTCCACGGCAGCCCGCAGGTCGCGCGTCCAACCCCACTTCGGCAGTGCGTCGAGTGCCCGCGCGGCGTCGGTCAGGTGCTCGCACACGACGACGACGCCGAGCCGCGGCGCGCTGCTCGCGAGCGCCGCGACGACGGCGGCGACCGCGAGTTCGCAGCCTGTCGCGTCGAGCACCACGACGTCCGCCTGCTCGTGGCGCGCCAGCATCGCGACGGCTTCGGGATCGGTCGGCTCGGTGACCGCGAACGACACGCGGCCGAGCTCGCCGATGACTGCGTGCGCGCGCTCCTGGTAACGCGCGTCGGTGCCCACGACGAGCGCCCGCAGTGCGCTCGCGTGAGACTCCGCAGCCATCGGCTGCTCGCCCATGGTCCCCCGACTCATGTGCTCATTCTGCCTGTCCGCGCGGATGGATGCCAGTCCGGAAAAGGTCGCTGCGATCGCGGATCTCAGCGCAGCGGCACGAAGCGCACCGGCTCCAGCCGCGCGCGCTCGAAGCCCGTCTCGCGGCGGCGCACGCGCACGAGCTGCTCGCTGCCGGCTTCGGCCACGGGCGCGACGAGCCGGCCGCCGAGCGCGAGCTGCTGCTCGAGCGCCGGCGGCACCTCGCCGCGGGCGGTCGCGGCGACGTTGATCGCGTCGTAGGGCGCCCGCTCGGGCAGGCCGAGCGCGCCGTCGCCGGGCACGACCGTCACGTTGTCGATGCCGGCCCGCGCGAGCGCGCGCGCCGCGCGCAGCGCGAGCTGCTCCTCGAGCTCGATGCCCCAGACGTGGTCGCACAGCTGCGCGAGGATCGCGGCGTGGTAGCCCGACCCGGTGCCGACGTCGAGCACGCGATCGGTCGGGCGCAGCTCGAGCAGCTCGCACATCCGCGCGACGATCGTCGGCTGCGAGATCGTCTGGCCGAGGCCGATGCGCAGCGGCGCGTCCTCGTAGGCGGCGGCGGCCATCGAGGGCGTCACGAACAGCTCGCGCGGCACGGCGGCCATCGCGGCCAGCACGCGCTCGTCGCGCACGCGGGTCGCCAGGCTGCTCAGGAGGCCGTCGCGATCCATCGTCTCGTCACGCGGCTACCCGCCGGCCTCGCGGTCGAGCAGCGGGCCGAGGCGCGTGAGAAGGTCGCCGACGATGCGCGCGGTCGCGCCCCAGATGACGAGCTCCTCGCCGACGTCGTAGACGTCGGTGCGAAACGCGATCCCGCGGTGGCGCAGGCGCCGCCGCGCGCGGCTCGCGCGCAGGTCCGCGAGGCGCAGCTCGATCACCTCGTCGACCTCGGCCGCCGACGGCGTCCACGTGCCGCCGGGCTCGATGATGCCGACGAACGGATAGACGGCGTAGTTCGTCACGATCGTCGCCACGGGCGCCAGCGCGCCGAGCAGCGCGACGTCCTCGCGCGCGAGGCCGATCTCCTCCTCCGCCTCGCGCAGCGCCGTCAGGCTCAGCGTCTCGCCGTCGTCGCGGCGCCCGCCCGGAAACGAGATCTCGCCCGCATGGCTGCGCAGGTCGAGCCGGCGGCGGGTGAAGATCGCGTGCAGCTCCGCGTGCTCGACGTACAGCGCGACGAGAACCGCCGCCTCGGTGCGGCCGTGGACGGGCAGCGTCGTCGCGTGGGCGGGGTCCAGCAGGACGCCGCGCAGCGCGTCAGTGAGCGAGCTGGATGCGCTCGACACGCTCGTCGAACATGACCTCGCCGTCGAGCGTGCGATGCACGGGGCACTTCGTCGCGATCACCTTCAGGCGCGCGACCTGCCCGTCGGTGAGGTCGGAGGGCAGGCGCAGCGTCAACGTGAACTTCGTCGGGCAGCCGCGCTCGCCGGGGACGTAGTCGCAGGCGACCTCGACGTCGGGCAGCTCCCAGCCCTTGCGCGTGGCGTACATCTCGATCGTCACGGCGGTGCACGACGCGAGGCTCGCGGCTAGCAGCTCCTGCGGCGACGGGGCGGCGTCGTCGCCGCCGGACTCCGGCGGCTCGTCGCAGTTCAGGCGGTGCTGGCGCACCTTGACGACATGACGAAACCCGCTGATGCGCTGCGCCGATGCGTGCATGTCACAGATGCTACTCCGCGTCGAAGAGCGAATTGAACAGCAATCCGGTCGGCACCTTCGGGAAGAAGTACGTCGACTTCGGAGGCATGTTGACGCCGGCCGCGGCGATCTCCCGGATCTGCGTCACGGGGATGGCGCGCAGGAAGAACCCGGCGTCGTACGTGCCGGACTCGATCAGCTCGCGAGCCTCTTCGAAGGAGCGCGCGTAGCCGAGGCCGTGCAGGTGCGAGATGTCGTTCTCGCTGAGCCCGAGCGGGCCCGTCAGCACGAGCGCCTCGAGCACTGCGGTGTCCAGGCGGCGGTAGGGCTCGGGCATGTCGGGCAGCGCGCGGTCGGCGATCGCCTGGTCCTTGAGCGTCAGGCGGAAGGCGCGCTTGAAGTGGCTGTCCATGTAGCCCATGACGATGCCGTCGGCGTCGTCGGGGGGCACGAGGTCCTCGACGGCGACCTCCGCGATGTCGAAGCACGCGCGCAGGGTCGTGGCGAGCGTCTCGGGCTTGTCGGTGCCCTTCAGGCCGTCGACGAGGCGGTGCGTGGGGAAGACGGTCAGCCCCTCGTCCTGGAGGGCGACGAGGCACATCAGCACGTAGCGATGCGCGCCCTCGCCGCCGATCTCGTCGGCGTACACGCGGGCGGTCTCGTAGCGGTGATGGCCGTCGGCGATCAGCAGCTCGGCTGCGCTCGTCGCGCCGGTGACGGTCTCGACGACGTCGGGGTCGGTGACGCGCCAGATGCGGTTGCGCGTGCCGTCGGCCTCGGTGAGCTCGCCGAACGGCTCGTCGTTGCGGGTAGCCGGCTCGAGCGCCCGCCAGGCGGTCAGCTCGGGGTCGGAGTACAGCGAGAAGATCGGCGACAGGTTGGCCTTGGTCGCGCGCGTGAGGCTCAGGCGGTCGGCCTTCGGGCCGGGGTGCGTGCGCTCGTGCGGGCGGATCGCGCCGGGGCCGTAGTCCTCGACGCGCACGCGCGCGAAGAAGCCGTTGCGCGTCAGGCGGCGGCCGTCGGGCGCGGTGTACTCCTGCACGAGCGCCCAGATGGCGGGCTCGTCGTCCTGGACGACGGCGCCGTCGGCCTGCCACTGCGCCAGCAGCTTGGCGGCGTGCTCGTAGCGGTCGCCGCCGTCGGGGTCCTCGGGCAGGTCGATCGCGACGACGTTGTGCGGCGAGCGCGACTGCAGCTCGGCGCGCTGGTCGGCGTCGATGACGTCGTACGGGGGTGCTGCCAGCTGTTGCAGCGCGCCCGCGACGGCGGGGTCGTAGTGCAGGGCTCGCAGTGGCTCGACGCGCGGCATCGGCGCGCAGCCTAGTGGGTCGCTCGAGGGACCCACCGGTCGGTCGCGGCGCTGCGACTCAGCGCGGTGCGTGGTAGCCGAAGTCCGTCGTGTAGGTCGCGGCCGCCTGGCCCTGCGCATCGACCGGAGCGCCGAGCGCGATGCCGATGCCGACGTGGCGGAAGCGGCGGGTGAGGATGTTGTGGCGGTGCCCGGAGGACTCCATCCAGCCCTTCATCGTCTCGGCAGGCGTGGCGAGCTCGCCGGTGCCCCAGGCGATGTTCTCGCCGAGCGCCCAGGAGCCGACGTTCTGCAGGTAGGCCGTGCTGCCGCGCACGCGGCTGAGCAGCGTGCTGCCGCCCGGGCTGACGTGATCGAAGAAGTTCTCGCGCACCATCGCCTCGCTGAAGTTGCTGGCGGTCTTGCGCAGCTGCGGGCTCTCGGTCAGGCGCTTGAGGCCGCGGCGGGTGCGCTCGCGGTTGAGCAGGCACAGCGTCGCGGTGCGCAGCTCGGCGACGTTGTCGGCGGAGGGCGAGAGATCCCCGCCGGCGCAGGGCGACGCGGCGGAGGCGCCGGCCGGCGCGAGCAGCGCCAGCGAGACGGTGATCGTTGCGAGAAGGCTGCGGCGGGTCACAGGGAACGGATCGGCCGTCCGCCGTCCGTCCAGGACATGGACGGCGGGTTCTGGACGAACGGTCGACCCCTCCGTGTCCGTCGGTCTGGACGTTTGTCGGCGGGTGCTTCAGCTCGTCGTGGTGCCCTGCGCATGCGCGCGCCCGCCGCAGGTCGTACCGTTCACGCGCACGGGATGTAGCTCAGCTTGGTAGAGCACCGCGTTTGGGACGCGGGGGTCGTCGGTTCGAATCCGGCCATCCCGACTATCGGGGACACCGGGGGCCTGCGCAGGCCGGGGCTCAGCGCGGTTCAGCTCGCGTGCGACGGCACGGCACTCAGGGCGACGGAATACCGAGCTGCCGGCAGATCGCCCGCACGGTCCCCGGCGCGATCTCGCCATGACGCGGCACCGCGCTCGGGCTGACCCCCCGGTCCACGCCACTTCGAGTGCTTGGCGCCCTCGCCGATGTGGCGGCAGCCGTGAGCGCGAAGGTGGCGCTCGAGCTCTCGGAGCTTCACTCAGCGACGGTGAGCGTGAGGAGCTCGTCGCCGGCCGAGGACGCGCTGCCGGTGAGCTGGTCGTCAGGCGTCAGCACGGTTTGGAGCGCGTCGATGACGTTGGCCCGAGCCTCCGCCCGGGTCCGACCTTGGCTGATCGCGCCGGGAACTTCCGGGATCGTTGCCAGCACCCAGCCATCGCCAGCATCCTCGTAGTGGATCGTCAGCTTGATCGCGTCTCGCTCGATGGTCGACACGGTTCGACGATACCGAGTCGTGAGGACCGAGTCGACGACGAGGCGCGTTCGGAAGCGCGACGGCAGCAGCAGTCCTCAGCCAACCCGCCATCACGGGCCATGCCGCTCAGATGGTGGGATCATCTCGGCTGCCGGCGCACGCCGCGCCGGCGCGCGCCCCGGTAGCTCAGTGGATAGAGCAGCGGACTTCTAATCCGCAGGTCGTTGGTTCGAATCCAACCCGGGGTGTGCTGAAGTAGCTGCGAATCCCAAAAGACAGATTTACAGAACAGCGGCGAGATCAGGCTTGCTTGCGCGGAGTCACGACGACGAGCGCCGCGCCGGACACGACCTCGTCGCCGGTGGCGACGAGCACCGCAACGACTTCGCCGTCACATGGTGCGTCCAGCGCCGTCTCCATTTTCATCGCCTCGAGTGTCAGCAGCCGCCGGCCCGCGCTGACTTGGTCGCCTGCCGCGACGTCGACACGCCAGATGCTCGCCGACAGCGGCGCCTCGATGACCGTCGCCCCCGGCGGGACCTCGAACGCCCCCGCGTTGCCGTCCGTGGATGCGCCGCGTGGCTGCGGTCGCGGGTCGAACTCGCCCGCTGCTGCCCAGGCGGCTCGCTCGGCGCCGAACGCCGCCGACTGGCGCTCGCGGAAGGCCGCGATGCTCTGCGCCTCGCGCTCGAGGAACGCCGCGTTCTCGGCGAGTGTGAAGCTGCCGTCCTCGATCTCGATCGGCAGGCGCCCGGCGGCGAGATCTGCGCGCAACTCCAGGAGCTCCTCGGCTCCGACTGGATGCCAGCGGATGCGGTCGAAGAAGCGCAGCAGCCATGGGGAGCCTGGCTCGAAGGGTGGGCCGGTGCGGTAGCGGCTCCAGACCTGCGTCGTGCGGCCGACGAACTGGTAGCCGCCGGGACCCTCCATGCCGTAGATGCACAGGTACGCGCCGCCGATGCCGACCGCGTTCTCCGGCGTCCATGTTCGCGCGGGGTTGTACTTCGTCGTCACGAGCCGGTGGCGCGGGTCCAGCGGCGTCGCGACCGGCGCACCGAGGTACACGTCGCCGAGGCCGAGCACGAGGTAGTCGGCGTCATACACGATCCGGCGCACGTCGTCGACGGAGTCCAGGCCGTTGACGCGGCGGATGAACTCGATGTTCCAGGGACACCACGGCGCATCGGAGCGCACGCCGGACATGTAGCGCTCGGTGGCTTCGCGGGTCGCGGGGTCATCCCAGGACAGCGGCAGGTGCACGATCCGGCTGGGCACGGCGAGCTCGTGCGTCGGAGGCAACTCGCCCTCGACCTCGCGCACGATCGACAGCAGGCGCTGTACCGACAGCTCGTCGGGATCGACGTGGATCTGCAGCGAGCGGATCCCGGGCGTCAGGTCGACGACCCCCGACAGGCCGTCCTCGGCGAGCCGCTCGGTGAGCGCGTGGACGCGCATGCGCAGTCCGAGGTCGAGCACCATCGGCCCGTACTCGACGAGCAGGTTGTCGTCGCCGCAACGGCGGTAGGTGACTTCTGGCGCGTCGTCTGCCGCCGGCCGGCGGCCGAGCACGCCGTTGTCGTGGGCGTCGCTCGGCAGGCGGCGCAACGCCGGTGCCGAGCCCCGGCGGGGCGCGCCCGCGGCCGAGCGCATCGCGACGGCCTCGTCCTCGCTGACCGCGACGAAGCGCACCGTGTCGCCCGGGCGAAGCTGGCCGAGCTTCCAGCGCTCGGCGGTGACAACGGTCGCAGGGCAGACGAAGCCGCCCAGGCTCGGCCCGTCGGGGCCGAGCACGATCGGCACGTCGCCGGTGAAGTCGACGGCGCCGACGCTGTAGGGCGTGTCGTGGATATTTGATGGGTGCAGGCCGGCCTCGCCGCCGTCGGGGCGCGCCCACACCGGCCGGGGGCCGACGAGCCGCACGCCGGTGCGGTCGGAGTTGAAGTGCACTTCCCAGCGGTGCGCGTAGAACGTCGCGATGTCGGCCGGCGTGAAGAACTCGGGCGCCGCATGCGGGCCCTCGACCACGGCGATCTCCCAGTCGCCGGTCAGCGGCGAGCGCTCGTCGGAGGCAACGGCCCGCGCAGCGGATGCGTCGGCCGGATGCGGGCGCGCGCTCAGCACGTCGCCGCCGCGCAGCACCCGGCCGCCGTGGCCGCCGAAGCCGCCGAGCGTGAACGTCGCGGCGCTGCCGAGGTAGTCGGGCACGTCGATGCCGCCCGCGATCAGCACGTAGGCGCGCAGGCCGAGGCCGTCGATCGTGCCGATGTCGAGCACGCCGCCGGCCGGCACCGCGATCGGCTCCCAGCGTGCGACGGGCTCCCCGTCGAGCGTCACAGGCGCCTCGGCGCCGCAGACGCAGACGGTCGTCGCGGCGCTGAAGCGCAGCGTCGGCCCGTCGATCGTGCACTCCAGGCCGGCGCTGCCCTCGGGGTTGCCGAGCGCGCGGTTGCCGGCGCGAAATGAGTGGTCGTCGATCGCGCCCGACGGCGGCACGCCGACGGCCCACAGGCCGGTGCGCCCTGGCCAGTCCTGCACGGTCGTCATGCGGCCGGCGCGCACGACCTCGATCCGCGGCTGGTCGTCGGCGATCGAGGCGAGTGTCGCGGTGCTGTGGCGGGCC
>JAWVGK010000197.1:0-2676 GCA_033855155.1 Solirubrobacteraceae bacterium
CACGCCTCGCCGAGCGTTCCGCCGCTGGCGAGGACGAGCACGTCGGGCGCGATGAAGTGCTCGTTCACAGGCGCATGAGCGTAGCGCCGCGGGTACGCCGCGAAGCTCGCTCAACGCCTTGATCGCCTGCGAGCAGACGCACTGGGCGCTGTCGCTCGACGCGGGTGACCTCCCGACCGCCCCGATGATCCAAGCCATCGGGGTCGACGGCACACCCATCGCCGTCGAGGCTTGCCTGCCCGCAGGCGAGGACCCCGACCGCCCTGCTGGGCGGCGATGGAGACGTCGTCGGCTGCACCGAGGGTGGGCGACCTACGGGCCGGGCAGCCGCTGATCTCTCGCCCGCGACCAGCTGGCCGCCGTGCGGCGTGCTCGACGGCGCCGACGAGGAGCGGCGGGGCGTCGCGTTCGTCGGGCAGCGGGGGCGTCGACCTGCTCGCGCGCCGGTTCGCCACGCCCGGACGCGGGCCTCCAGCGACCGGATCGCCGACGGCGATCGGCTCGGCGAACCTCGCCCGAGGCTCATCGCCAACGCTCCCACAGCCGCGCGAGGCCGGCGCCGGTCGTTGGCCGGACCAGCACGGCACCGCTTCGGCGTGGACTCGGCGACGCTCTCGCCGTCTGCATGGCGATCGGGCGAGGCGACGCCGCCGCGCTTCGAGCGCGCAGCGCTGCGCTGGCTGGCGCGCTACGCGGTCGAGCGGGCGGCGAGCGTCGCCGACATGAGAGCCGCTGCCGACGCGTTCGCGGTGTGGGTGCGGCGCTCCGAGGATGCGCTCTTGCGGGCTGCGGCGGCTCGTCGAGGTCCCCCGAAGCCGCCAGATCGGGTGCTCGCCAATTCCCGGGGTCAGAACGACGCCAACCCGGCACGCGACGAGATGGTCGTGCACCAGGAATCGAGTGCGGACGGATACACGGACCTCGCGCGCATCACGGCGGGAGAGGTCGCCCCCTGATCGACGCCCCGGCGGTCGACCTGCGGGCGCTGCTTGCCAGCTGATCATCCGACTGCGCTGCGCGTCGGAGTAGCTCGCTGAACGTCCAGAGACCCGCGCGTCGCGCAGGCTCCACGCCGCGGGGACGAGCCCTCCCATCGGTGCGCGACGTGCGCGAGGGCTGCGCGCCTACGCCGACTGGGCGACTTGGGCGAGATCCTCGAGCAGCGCGACCGGTACCCAGCGTCTGAAGTCGTCGGACACGGCGGCCCGCAGCGTCATGTCGGCGAGGTTGACGGCGATGACGGCCGCGTAGACGTCATCGCTGTGCAGCTCCCACTCGGCCATGCCGGGGTTGTCGGCCTTGTCGACCCAGGCCGCGCTCATCTGCGCCACGGCGCGGCGCGACAGGCTGGGACGCATCCGGGACGCAGCGTTCCCTTGACCTCGATCGCGAGCACGTGGTCGGCGGCGGGGAAGAGCATGAGCAGGTCGACGCCGTGGCGTCCCGGGCCGATGAAGTCATGGACGGCGTGGTAGCCGAGCTCGGCGAGCAGCAGCTCGACGACGCTTTCGGCGACATGTCCGGTCACGCCGGCGAGCGCGCCGCCGCGCTCGTGCGACGCCAGTGAGCGCAGGGAGCGCGTCCAAGCGAGCGCGAAAGGCAGATCGCCTGGGCGCTTGCTGAAGTCCAGACAGGCAGAGACCCTCGCCCCGTCGAACGCGATCGCCGGTGCCGAGCGAAGGGCCGCGTTGATCACTGCCGTATCGTCACACAGCGTCCGGGATGGGACGAGCCGCGTGGAACGCGCGCATCGTCGGCGTCCGTTGCATCATCGTCACGTGACCGAATGCGAGCCAGTGCCCGACTACGAGCGGCTGTCGGACGAGCATCGTCCGACAGCCGACACGTGGACCGCCTTCGTCCGCACGGCGCTGATCGAACCGTGGCTGCGCGCCTATCGGTGCGCCACGCCGTGGCGCACCGACGTCTTGGAGATCGCGCAAGGAGCACTGACGTACCTCTTCGACACTGCGCCGACGATGGACGGACTCGATGAGGGCGACGATCGCGTCGTCGCGGTGTGGGGTCATTCGCGGCGTGCCGAGGGGCCGCGCGACCGCCGACGTCAAGCGGGGTTCATCCGCAACCCACCGAGCTGGTCGCATCGTGGCCGCGACCGAGGGCACTTCGTCGCGCACGCCGCGGGCGGGGGCATGGACATGAACTTCTTTCCGCAGGCAGCTGGCCTGAACCGAGGCACGACTCGTCAAGGCTCGGTATGGAAGGCCATGGAACGCCACGCGATCGAGCATCCCGGTACGGCGCTGTTCGTGCGACCGGTGTACGGGGACCTCACGTGGGTTCCCGCATGTCTCGACTTCGGCCTGCTCGCGGAGGGAGCACTGCACTGCCAGCGGTTCAGCAATCACGACGCGCCTGACGCCGCCTGAGTCGCCGCGGATCCCGTGGCGGGCCCGCCGAGCGGCGAGACCACGACGTCAGTCCGGCTGCGACACGACCATGCGCAGGGAGCCGTCGAAGCTGCCTCGCTCGCGCAGGTGCCCGTGCTCGGCGTCCCACGCTCCGGACGCGAGGTCGGCTTCGAGCTGCGCGACGATGCGCTGCTCGACGCCCGCTGCGAGCAGCGTCCACGACGATTGCGCGGCTCGCACGTGCGGATCGAGCAGCGCCTCCGGCCGGCTCCAGAACGCCTCGATGAACCCGTCGACGCAGTCG
>JAWVGK010000198.1:0-13759 GCA_033855155.1 Solirubrobacteraceae bacterium
GCGAGCGGCGCGCCAGCACGAGCGCCGCGAGCTCGGCGATCGCGACCGCGACGACCTCGCCCGCGAACGACACGACCCGCAGCGCGAGCGCCAGCGACACCGCCGCGCCGGCGCCGGCGACGCCGCCGAGGCCGACGACGAGCAGGGCGTCGCGCGGGCCCACCCCGGCCGGCAGCAGCGGCAGCAGCGCTCCAACGACGGACGCCAGCGCGAACGCCCCGAGCAGGACGAACGCTCGCGGAGCCGCCGCGCCGAACAGGCCATGGGCGAGCATCGCGGCGCCGGCGGCGGTCGCCGCCCAGCCCGCGAGGTCGATCGCGACCATCAGCGCGAGCGTGCGCTGGCGCAGCGGCCCGGCGACGGCGATCCCGCGCCGCGCCGCCCAGCGCGCGAGGCGATCGCCGAGCCACGCCGGGCGCAGCGCGAGCGCCGCAGTCGCGCTGACGACGAGCACGACGAGCGCGACGAGCGGCGTGCGCACGCCGGCCATGACGAATCCCGCGACGGCAACGATCGTACCCGCGGTGATCGCGGCGAGCTGCTCGTAGCCGGTCGCCGTCAGCACCTGCGGCGTCGTCGCCGCCAGCCGCTCGCGCTCGCGCACGCGGTAGGCGAAGCCGACGGCGCCGCTGGGCTCGTAGCGCAGCAGGAACGACCGCCCCCAGATGCGCAGCAGCTGCACCGGCGCAGCACCCGCGCCGAGACGGCGCAGCGCGATCCGCAGCGTCAGCGCCTACGCCAGCGGCGCGACCGCCAGCAGCGCGACCGCGCCCGCGAGGGTCCACGGCGCGAGCGTCCAGTGCACGGCCGCGATCGCGTCGCGGTTGGAGGCGAGCGTCAGCCCGAGGCCGACGACGAGCGCGATCCCCGCGACGAGGCGGAAGTGTCGCCATGCCCAGCGTCCTGCCGACCTGCATCCGTGCCGCACCGCGTGCATCGCCGGCTCCTCTCGTAGAGTGTCTTGTTGACCGCTGGTCGACAAGACACCGGCTCGGCGTCGGGGTTACACGCGCGGACGCGTCATGCGGGTTCGGGCTCCGGCCGCTCCGACACCGCGTCGACCTTCGTCGTGCAGAACGGGCAGCGCGTCGCCGCGATCGGGATGTCGCTGACGCACTCGGGACACGTGCGCGTCGTGACGTCGACGGCCGTGCGCGGCTGCAGGCGCGCCTGCACCGCGTTGACCGGCTTGATGACGAGGAAGAAGATGACCGCCGAGACGATCAGGAACGCCAGCACCGCATTGATGAAGTGGCCGTAGAGAAACGCGCTGTCGTTGATCTCGAACCTCAGGGCCGAAAAGTCCGGCTGGCCGCCGAACGCGGCGATCAGCGGCGTGACGAGGTCCTTGACGAGCGCCGCCACGACGGCGCCGAAGGCGGTGCCGATGACGACCGCGACCGCCAGGCGACGAGGTTCCCGCGCAGGATGAACTCCCGGAACTGCTTCAGCATCGTGACGTCCCCTTCGTGACGATTGACGCAACCGCTCGAAACGGACCGTAACGCGCTCGCAGTACGCTCGCCAGCGATGGATCTCTCGCTGTTCTTCGCTGGCACCGCCGGATCGGTGCCGTCCGCGCGGCGCGGACTGCCCGCGCTGCTGATCCGTCGCGGCGCCGAGCGGATCCTCGTCGACTGCGGCGAGGGCACCCAGCGCCAGCTCTTGCGCTCGGTCGGGCTGACCGACCTCACCGACGTCTTCCTGACGCACATGCACGCCGACCACTGGCTGGGCCTGCCGGGCATGCTGAAGTCCTTCGAGTTGCGCGACCGCGAGCGCCCGCTGACCGTCCACGGCCCGCCCGGCATGACGGCGCTGATGGAGCGCATGCGTCCGATCTACGGTCGCCCGCGCTACGGCCTCACGCTGCGCGACCTCGAGCCAGGCGAGGCCGTGCGCCGCGAGGACTTCGAGATCGTGCCGTTCGCGGTGCGCCACCGCGGTGTCGCACTCGGCTACGCGCTCGTCGAGGACGCGCGCCCGGGGCGCTTCGACGCCGCGCTCGCCGAGCGCCTGGGCGTCACGCCGGGGCCGGACTTCGGGCGCATGCAGCGCGGCGAGACGGTCGCCGGCGTGCGCCCCGAGCAGGTCGTCGGCGCGGCGCGCCGCGGGCGCCGGATCGTCATGACCGGCGACACCGCCCCGACCGACGCGGTCGTCGTCGCCGCCCATCGCGCGGACGTGCTCGTCCATGAGGCGACGTTCGCGCACGCCGACGCCGATCGCGCCGCGCAGACCTGCCACTCGACCGCGCGCCAGGCCGCGCAGGTCGCGGCCGATGCCGAGGTCGGGCTGCTCGCGCTGACGCACCTGTCCGCGCGCTACGCCGGCGGCGAGATCCGCGACGAGGCGCGGGAGCTGTTCGCCGACACCGAGGTCCCGCGCGACTTCGACACAATCGAGGTCCCGCTGCCCGAGCGCGGCGCGCCCGAGCTCGTGCGCTGGGACTCGCGCCGTCACGCCGAGCCCCAGGCTGCGGCGGTCGTCGACGCCCCGGGCTGACACGGGCGCGCCCGGGGTGTGTGGGGTTTTGGCCGATCCAGCGACCACAACCCCACACACCCCCCTCGCGGCGCCTCCGCTCAGCCCGCGAAGTCGCGCCGGCGGAACGTCAGCGCCGCCAGGGCGCCGGCCGCGCCGACGTACAGCGACAGCACGAGCGCCGCGTGCGCGGCGGAGACGTCGTCGGTGCCGCCGACGGCCCAGCTCTCGAGCAGCAGCCCGGGGAACCACTGCGCGGCGCCCGTCCAGACGTCGCTGACGAGGTGCTCGATCGGGCCCGACCACGCGACGCCGATGCCGAGCGCGAGCGGCACCGAGCGCAGCAGCACGGCGAGCGTGGCCCCGAGCGTCGCCCAGGCCGTCACGCCGAGCAGCGCGCTGGCGTAGGCCGACGCCGCTTCGCCGGCGCCGTCGAGCGTCAGCCACGAGGACGTCGAGATCTGCTGCCCCGGCGCGAGCGCGAGCGCGAGCGACGTCGCGACGCTCAGCAGCTCGGCGAGCGCCAGCAGGACGCCGGCGAACAGCAGCAGCGCGGCCATCTTGCCCGCCAGCAAACCGATGCGGTGCGGCTGGCGCATGAGCAGCGTGCGAAACGTCCCCTGCGAGAACTCGCCGCCGAAGTTCGCGACGAACAGGACGAGCACGAGGATGCCGAGAAACGAGACGCCGGTCGAGAACGACTCGGCGAGCCCGCCGGTGGCGCCGAGCGACTCGAGCGTCGGCGCGCCGCGGCCGGGGGGTGCGCCGCCGCCGCCGCGGGCGGGCTCGGCGGACAGCACGACGGCGACCGTCGCGATCAGCGCGAAGGCGAGCGCGCCGATCGCGGCGGCGACGTAGATGCGCCGGCGGCACAGCTTCTGCAGCTCGGCGCGGAAGCTGCGGGTCATCGGTCTGCTCCGTTGATGGTCGCGAGGTAGCGCTCTTCGAGCGTCGTCTTGTGCGGGCCGAGCTCGACGAGCACGATCCCGGCGGCGCCCGCGGCGCGGTTGACGTCGGCGGCGAGCCGGCGCGGCTCGCTGCCGTCAACGGCGATCAGCAGCTCGCCCGCGGCGAGCTCGCCGTCGTGGCCGGTGGCGTGCAGCAGGCGCTGCAGGCGCGGCAGGTCGGCCTTATGCTCGGGCACGGCCACGATCGCCGTCGTCGCACGGCCGAGCTCGGACGCCGGGCCCTGGAAGACGAGCGCGCCGTGCTCGACGACGATCAGCCAGTCGCAGACCTGCTCGAGCTCGGACAGCACGTGCGAGGAGACGAACACCGTCCGCCGGCCGTCGGCGAGCCGCCCGACGAGCGAGCGGATCTCCGCCACGCCGGCGGGGTCGAGGCCGTTGATCGGCTCGTCGAGGATCAGCAGGTCGGGGTCGCCGAGCAGCGCGGCGGCGATGCCGAGGCGCTGCTTCATCCCCATCGAGTAGCGCCGGAAGCGATCGTCGCCGCGGTCGGCGAGGCCGACGAGCGCCAACAGCTCGCCGATCTGCGCCGGGTCGTGGCCGGCGGCGGCCGCGACGACGGCGAGGTTCTGCGCGCCGCTGAGCCCGGGGTAGAAGGCCGGCCCCTCGATCAGGGCGCCGACGCGGTGCAGGTAGGCGGCGGGGTCCTCGAGCGAATGGCCGAGCACGGCGCCGCTGCCGGCGCTCGGCTTCACGAGCCCGAGCAGCATCGCCATCGTTGTCGTCTTGCCGGCGCCGTTGGGGCCGACGAACCCGGCGACGACGCCCGCGGGGACCTCGATCGTGAGGTCATCGACCGCGACGTGGCCACCGTAGCGCTTGCTCAGCCCGTCGAGGCTGATCGTGGGAGGTGGTGTGGTCATGGCGCCATGCTCGCCGCCGGGGGGCCGTCCTGTCGTCGGCCGGGCGGCGGCTTCGCGCGTACGCCCGCCGACGTACCAAGGTCGCGCGCGGCTACGCCGCGGGGCGCCCGGGCGCGACGATCCCGCTCTCGTAGGCGAACACGACGAGCTGCGCGCGGTCGCGCGCGCCGAGCTTGATCATCGCCCGCGAGACGTGCGTGCGCGCGGTCGCGGGGCTGATGACGAGGCGCTCGGCGATGTGGTGGTTCGACAGGCCGCCCGCGACGAGGCCGACGATCTCGCGCTCGCGCTCGGTCAGCTCGGCCAGCAACGCCGCCTGCGGCGCGTCCGGCGCCGAGCCCGACGCGAACAGCTCGACGACGCGACGCGTGACGCTCGGCGACAGCAGCGCGTCGCCGGCCGCTACGACCCGGATCGCGTGCAGCAGCGCCGACGGCTCGGCGTCCTTGAGCAGGAAGCCGCCGGCTCCGGCGCGCAGCGCGGCGAAGACATACTCGTCGATCTCGAAGGTCGTGAGGATCAGGACGCGCACGCCGGCCAGCGCGGGGTCGGCGGCGATCCGGCGCGTGGCCTCGAGGCCGTCAATGCCCGGCATGCGGATGTCCATCAGGACGACGTCGGGCAGCTGCGCGCGCACGACGGCGAGCGCCTGCTCGCCGTCGATCGCCTCGCCCGCGACGACGATGTCGTCCTCGGCCTCGATCAGCGCGCGCAGCCCGCCGCGCACGAGCGTCTGGTCGTCGGCGAGGACGACGCGGATGCTCATCGGCGCCCCGTCGGCAGCGACGCCCAGACGCGAAAGCCGCCGTCGGGCCCCGGTCCGGTCTCCAGGCGCCCGCCGAGCGCCTCCGCGCGCTCGCGCATGCCGGCGATGCCGCTGCCGTCGGCGCCGTCGTCCGCGCCGGCGGGCGGACCCGCGCCGTCGTCGAGCACCTCGAGCTCGACCGCTGCTTCCCCGCGCGCCACGCGCACGCGCGCACGGCTGCCGGCGCCGGCATGGCGCGCGACGTTCGTCAGCGCCTCGCGCACGATGCGATAGCCGGCGGCCGACACGGCGTCGGGCACGCCGGCGGCGCCCGCGGCGTCGAGCTGGACCTCGACGCCGGCCTGGCGCAGCGACGCGACGAGGCCCGGCAGCGCGTCGAGGCCGGCGTTCGCGACCGGCGGCGGCGGCGCGGCGTCGGGATCGCGCAGCAGCGCGAGCTCGGCGCGCAGGTCGTCGAGCGCCTCGCCGGCGACTTGGCGGATCGCCGCGACGGCGTCGCGGGCCTGCTCGGGGCGCGTCTGCAGCAGGTGCGCGGCGACGCCGGCCTGCAGGCTGATGACCGCGAGGCTGTGGCCGACGACATCGTGGACCTCGCGCGCGAGCCGCAGGCGCTCCTCGGCGGCCGCGCGGCGCGCCTGCGCCTCGCGCGTGCGCTGCTCCTCCTCGGCGCGCGCGGCGAGCGCGGCCGCCTGGCCGCGGCGTGCGCGCAGCGCCTCGCCGCCGAGCACCGCGGCGACGAGCCACACGACGGTGCTGACGGCGATCGCCGCCGACCAGCCGTCGCGCGCGACGTGCGCGGCGCCGATCCCGAGCGCGCCGACCGCCGCGACCGGGATCCACACCCGCCGCTCGGCGACCTCGACGACGCGCACGAGGCCGAGGAACGCCGCGACGTAGATCGGCCCGTCGCCGTAGCCGGCGAGCAGGTAGGCGATCGTGCACGACAGCGCGATCGCGCAGCTCGCGTAGGGATGCTCGCGGCGCAGGGCGAACGACAGCCCGGCGCCGGCCAGCAGCGCGTAAGCGAGCGCGTCGAGCGCGCGCACGCCCGCGTCGTGGTCGACGGCGTGCGGCGTGACGACGAGGAAGAACGCCGCCAGGGCGATCCCCAGCGCGACGGCACGGGTTCGGGGAGCGAGCGACTGCACCGCTGCGCCACGCTACGCCCGCGGGGCGTTCGGCGCATCCGCTCGCGCGCGCATCGCGACGTACGTCGGCGGACGTATGGCCCCTCGAACGCTCTCGCCGAGCGGACGAAGATCCCCGTTGGCGCGGTAGGGGCGGCGCGCTACGGTGAGTCGATGAAGCTCCGACGCGCCGGGTCTGCCGATCTCGGTGACGTGTCGGCGCATCCGCCGCCGGCGCGGACGACGAGCGCGGCCGCCGGACCGCTGAAGCTCACCGCGCGCGATTGGCGCTGCTGGCTGTTGACCGATCTGCCGTTGCTGGCGATCGCGATCCTCGCCGCGCTGACGCTGCCGGCCGGCCAGAGCTTCGACCTGCCCGCCGCGATCGCGCTCGTGGCCCTGTTCGTCGTCGCCTACAACGTCAGGGTGCCGCTCGGGCACGGCCTGGCATCGGCGTCGCAGCCGGTGTTCGTCGCGATGCTCGTGCTCGAGCCGGCGCGCGTCGCCACGCTGATGGTGCTGGTCGCCAGCGTGCTGGGCGAGTTGGTCGCGGTCGCGGCGCGCAGCCGTCCGATCGGCCGGCTGCCGATGGTCGTCGGCAACAGCTGGTTCGCGGTGGCGCCGACGGTGATCGTCGCGCTGGCGCCGTCACCCGTGCCGTGGGGATGGTGGCTGGCCGCGTTCGCCGCGCAGTTCGCCGCCGACGCATCGCTCGGGCAGCTGCACGCGCGGCTGGCGCGGGAGGCGACGGTGCCGTGGCGCGTCCTGGCCCTGCCGGAGCTCTTCGACGCCGTCGTGACGGCGCCCGTGCTGTTCGCCTGCGTGCAGGCGCGCGGGCAGGCGGCCGCCTGGGTCGTGCCGATGAGCCTCGTCGCGATGAGCGCGCTGATCGCGCGCGAGCGCTCCGGCCGGGTGGCCAACGAGCAGCTCGCCAGCGAGGATCCCCTGACCGGCCTGCCGAACCGCCGGCTGTTCGAGCAGCTGCTGCGCTCGGCCGAGGCGCGCGCCGAGCGCGGCGGGCGCAACGGCGCCGTGCTCGTCGTCGACCTCGACGGCTTCAAGGCCGTCAACGACGCGTTCGGCCACGTCGCTGGCGACGGCGTGCTGCGCGAGGTGGCGCGGCGGCTGTCGGCGGTCGTGCGCGCCGGCGACGTCGTCGCGCGCGTCGGCGGCGACGAGTTCGCGCTGCTGCTGTCCGACGACGTCGGCGCCGCGCGCGTCGTCGACGCGATCGCCGAGGCCTTCTCCGAGCCGGTGCTCGCCGGCTCGCAGCGCTGCCAGATCGGGGCGTCGGTTGGGTGGGCGACGTTCGGTCGCGGTGCGCCCGCGATCGAGGCGGTCGAGGAGGCCGATCACGCGATGTACGAGCGCAAACGCGCGGCCGGCCACGCCCGCGCCTGACGCCGGGTCGGGCGCTCGCGCCGCCGCCGCGGGCCGCCCGGTCGGCACGCGCCGCCGACCGCCGGGTCGGGCGCTCACGCCGCCGCGGCGGGCAGCTCGGTCGGCACGCGCCGCCGCCGGTCGCGTCCGCGCTCTGACGCCGGGCCCGCGGCTCGAGCCGCCGCCGCGGGCAGCCTGGCCGGCCCGCGCGCGCGCCGCTGGGCCGCCGCCGCGCGCCGTCTCATCCGAGGTTCATCGCGGGGTCGTAGAACCGGTCGCCCCGACGAAACGGAGCGCACGATGTTCAACCGAGAGCTGCTGGTGGTGGCAGGCGCGTCGATGGTCGTCGCGACGCTGGCGGCGTGCGGCGGCGGTGGCGGTGGCGGTGCTCGCGCCGCGTCGACGGCCGCGAGCGGCGCCGGCGGCGGGCTGCCGCAGGGCGCCGAGCCCAGCCACCTGGACCCGAAGGACTTCACGACGAAGATCGACAACCCGTACCTCACGCTGCGGCCCGGCAGCAGGTGGGTGTATCGCGAGACCGACACGACCGGCGCGCGCCAGCGAGTCGTGGTCACCGTCACGAAGCGCACGAAGCGCGCCGCCGACGGCGTCACGGCGCGGGTCGTGCGCGACGTCGCGACCGAGCACGGTCGCGTGACCGAGGCCACCGACGACTGGTACGCGCAGGACTCCGCGGGCAACGTCTGGTACCTCGGCGAGGCGACGGCGGAGTACCGCGACGGCAAGGTCGCCAGCCGCGCGGGCTCGTTCGAGGCCGGCGTCGGCGGCGCCCAGCCGGGAATCGCGATGCCGGCGAACCCGCGACCGGGCGTCTCCTACCGCCAGGAGTACCTGAAGGGCAAGGCCGAGGACCGGGCGGACATCGTCACCGTCGGCGAGGAGCGCGTCCAGGTCCCGTTCGGGCACTTCGACAAGCGCGTGCTGATGACGCGCGACCTTGAGCCGACCGAGCCGCTGGTGCAGGAGCTGAAGTTCTACGTCCCCGGCCCGGGCCTCGTCCTGGCCGTGCACACCGACGGCGACGGCGGCCGTGCGGAGCTGCTGTCCTACCACCCCGGCGCCTGATCGGCGATCACGCCTCCTGCGGCGCCGGGTCGCTCGCGCGCAGTCCGTCGTGTCTGCGCGCGAGCTCCGCCTCGATCAGCTCGGGCGGCGTCTGGTCGCGCTTGGTCACGCTGAGGAAGGCGACGAGCGCGAGGATGCAGCCGAGGAAGATGTAGCTCGTGCCGGTCGTGCCGAGGCCGAGGCCGCCGTACCTGTGGCTGTGCTGGGACATGAAGTCGCCGATCGACGCGCCGAGCGGCCGAGTGAGGATGTAGGCGAACCAGAACGTCGCCACGGCGTTGGCCTTCAGGCCGAAGCGCGCGGCGGCGATCAGCGCGATCGCGGCGCCCCAGATGGCGATCGACGGGCCGTAGCCGATCGAGAACTGCTCGGCGACGAGGTCGCCGGCGGCGGTCCCCAGCGAGAACGTGAACAGGATCGCCAGCCAGTAGAACAGCTCGCGCCGCGACGTGACGATCGTGTGGATCGAGAGCGTCCGCTCGACGGCGAACCAGACGCCGAACACGAGCGCGAGGATCGCCGCGAAGATCGGCGTGCTGGTCGTCAGCGGGATGTTGTGGGCGTCGGTCATGTTGTCGGTGATGAGCGTGCCGAAGACGCTGATCACGACGACCACCGACCAGTACACGCCCGGGACGTAGCGGCGCAGGCGAAACTGGCCGGCCAGCAGGACGGCGAGCAGCGCGCCGGTGACGTAGGTCGTGTTCGTCAGGCCGAAGCCGAGCGTGTCGTTGAGGTAGTCGGCCGCCGTCTCGCCGACCGTCGTGCACATGATCTTGATGATCCAGAAGACGAGGGTGACCTCGGGCACCTTGTTGAGCATCGTGCGCCCGAGGGAGGTCGGCGGCCGCGTTGCGGCGGTGGTCGAGATCGAGGTCATGCGCCGGAGGGTGCGCGATCGCACCTTGCGGCTACCTGACTGCCTGGCCGTCCGACGGCCCGCCCGCGACGGCCGGCAGGACGAGCACGAAGCAGCCTCCGGGTCCGTCGCCGGCGACGACGTCGCCGCCGCAGGATCGCGCCAGGCGCCGCGCAAGCGCCAGCCCGAGACCGGCCCCGCCGCCGCCGTCGCCGCGCACGCCGGCGCCGAAGACGCGCTCGCGCAGCTGCGGCTCGACGCCCGGGCCGTCGTCGCGCACGGCGGCGCGGACGTGGCCGGCGCCGGCGGACAGCTCGATCGTCACGCGCGAGCGGGCGTGGCGGCGGGCGTTGTCGACGAGCGGCGCGAGCGCGCGGTGCACGACGTCGGGCTCGCCCTCCGCGCGCGGCAGGCCGGCGGGCGCGACGACCTCGACGTCGGGGAACCCCGCGGCGACGGCGGCCACGTCGACGGCCCCGCTCGTCGGGTCGAGCTCCTGGCGCGCGAGCGCCAGCAGGCCGTCGATCGTGCGGCCGAGGTCGTCGGCGCGATGCAGGACGGAGCGCAGGGCGGCCTCGCGCTCGGCGCCGGCGTCGGGGCCGCGCGCGCCGAGTGCGAGCTCGGCGCGCGCGCGAAGCCCCGCCAGCGGCGTGCGCAGCTCGTGCGCCATCTCGCTGGCGAAGCGCTGCTCGTGGCGCCGCGATGCCGCGATCCGCGCGAGCAGGTGGTCGAGCGTCGCGGCGAGGCCGGTGAGCTCGTCGCGCGGCGGGCCGAGGTCGAAGCGCCGGTCGAGGTCGTGCGCCCCCCAGTCCTCGGCGCTGGCGGTCATGCGCCTCACCGGGCGCAGGGCGCCGTCGAGCGCTCCGCGAATCGCCAGGCCACCGGCGAGCAGGATCAGCGCGGCGGTGACGAACGAGCCGATCAGCACCTCGCGCTCGAGGCGCTCCAGCGGCCGCACGGACAGCGCGACGACGATCGCGCCGACGGGATCGGCGCTGCCGGCGGCGAGCACTGGCACGGCCAGCAGCCGCGTCTGGTCCGGACCGCGCCGCTCGGCGGCGCGCCGCCTGCGCGCGAGCGCGGTCGCCGTGCGGTCGAGCGCCTGGCTGACGCCGGCCGGGCGCTCGACCACGCGGTCGCCGTCGAGGATCCACGACTGGCGGTCCAGCAGCGCGTCGTTCGGGGTCTCGCGCACGCGCACGCCGGCCGGCGTCACGCTGAGCGCCGCGAGCTGTGCCTCCGAGCGCCCGCGCAGCAGGCTGGTCGTCTCACTGTCGACGCGCCGTTCGAGCAGGACGTTGCCGGCGGCGAGCATCGCGCCGAGCCCGACGACGAGCGTCGCCAGCGACGTCAGCAGCAGCCGCAGGCGAAAGCTCATCGCAGCCGGTAGCCGACGCCGCGCACGGTCTCGACGACCTCGCTCGCGCCGCCGTCGCGCAGCTTGCGGCGGATCCGCGCGACGTACGCGTCGAGCGTGTTGTCGTGCACGACGGCGCCGTCCGGCCAGCCGGTGGCGACGAGCGTCGCCCGCCGCACGACCGCCTGCGGGCGCGCCGCGAGGGCGGCGAGCAGCCGGAACTCCGTCGGCGTCAGCGCGATCTCGCGGCCAGCGTGGCTGACGCGGTGCGCAGCCGGGTCCAGCAGCAGCCCCGACGGCATGCGCAGGGCACCGTCGCCAGCGCCGCGACGCACGAGCGCGTGGACGCGGACGAGCAGCTCGGCGAGCGCGAACGGCTTGACGAGGTAGTCGTCGCCGCCGGCGTGAAAGCCGCTGAGGCGGTCCGTCAGCGCGTCGCGGGCGGTGAGGAACAGGACGGGGGCGGCGATCCCCCGCGCTCGCAGCGCCTGGCAGACGTCGCGCCCGTCGGCGTCGGGCAGGCCGATGTCGAGCACGAGGACGTCCGGCGGCCGCTCGCCGAACGCGCGGATCGCCTCCGCGCCCGACGCCGTCGCTCGCACCGCGAACCCGTCACGCGTCAGCGCGTCGCGCAGGACGCCGCGCAGCTCGTCGTCGTCCTCGCAGACCCCGGCGCTCGCGATCGGCGACATCGACGCACAGCCTACGCGCGCCGGCGCCGCGGCCCGCGACCCGGCGGCCCGAACGCTTACCGAATTAGGCGCAGCCGGCCGTCACCGAGGCGCCGCGGCAGCGGCCGTATCGGCGACGATGCGCGCGCCCGGAGTTCCGCGCGGACGCATCGCGAGCCGATCTATTCGGGCGGGTCTGCGCGGCGTCGCACAGAGACTTGGCGGGGCCCGGCAGGGCGAAGACGAAGAGTAGGATCGCGGCCGTGCCGTTCACGCGCAGGAACCTCAAGGAGGATCTGGAGGATCTCGGGTCCATCTTCGACGGCCCGCCGGGCCTGGAGTTTCGCCACGCGAGCAAGGCGCTCGAGCTCGAGCAGTGCGGCCTTTGCTACCAGCGCATCCCGCCCGACTATCGCTTCCCATACGGCCACACGCACAAGGAGCAGGAGGAGATCTACGTGGTCGCGCGCGGGAGCGGGCGGATGAAGCTCGATTACGAGATCGTCGAGGTCAAGGAGTGGGACGTGGTCCGCGTCCCACCCGGCACGTGGCGAGGCTACGAGAGTGGGCCGGAGGGCCTCGAGATCCTCGTCTTCGGTGCGCCCAACCTCGGCGAGAACCCGCGCGACGACGTGGACGGTCAGCGCGACTGGTGGGCCGACTAGCGCCGGTGCGATGAGGTCAGAGAGTCGCGCTCCGGGCGCCGCGATCACGAGCGGATCGGCCCGTGCGACGCCCCGCCGCGGCGGTCGCGCAGGTCCCGGCGGCGAGCGCTGCGGCGGCCGTGCGAGCGGCGGTGCCGGGGCTGAGCGGGAGGAGGCCCATCATCGTCTCAACGCCGCGGCGGCCGGAAGATGCGCCGCTCCGGCGCCGCCGACCCCGCTGCTAGGCTCGGTCGCACGCCAGCTCCTTTAACCCGGTCCCGTGAGGCCAGGAAGGACAACATGCCAGAAGCGAAGGTCGTCCTCGATAGCGAGGACATGCGCAGGACGCTCACGCGCATCGCGCACGAGATCGTCGAGAACGGGGGAGACCCCGAGCAGCTCGCGCTCGTCGGCATCCATCGTCGCGGCGCCGTGCTCGCCGAGCGCCTGCGGCGCCTGATCGCCGACCTGCACGACGTCGACGTCCCGCTCGGCGACCTCGACATCTCCTTCTACCGCGACGACGTCACGACGCGCGGCGGCGCCCCGGTCGTGCACGCCACGCACCTGGACTTCGGCGTCGATGCGCGCACGGTCGTGATCGTCGACGACGTGCTCTTCACCGGCCGCACGGTGCGCGCCGCGATCGAGGCGCTGTTCGACTACGGCCGGCCGGCGCGCGTGCAGCTCGCGGTGCTCGCCGACCGCGGCCACCGCGAGCTGCCGCTGCGCCCGGACTACGTCGGCAAGAACCTGCCGACCGCGCGCACCGAGCGCGTCTTCGTGCGCGTCGAGGAGCTCGACGGCGAGGACAGCGTCACGATCGCCCAGCACGAGCCCGAGGCGATCGCGGGGAGCCCGGCATGAGGCACCTCCTGTCGATCGCCCAGCACGAGCCCGAGACCGTGGTCGGGGGGACGGCCGCATGAGGCACCTCCTCTCGATCGCCGACCTCACGCGCGACGACGTCGAGCGCATCCTCGACCGCGCCGCCGCCTTCGCGGAGGTCTCCGACCGCGACATCAAGAAGGTTCCCGCGCTGCGCGGGCGCACGGTCCTGAACCTCTTCTACGAGGCGTCGACGCGCACGCGCTCGTCCTTCGAGCTCGCCGCCAAGCGGCTGAGCGCCGACGTCGTGAACTTCGCCGCCAGCGGGTCGAGCGTCGAGAAGGGCGAGTCGCTGAAGGACACGGTGCTGACGCTCAGCGCTCATTCGCCCGACGCGATCGTCATCCGCACGCCGTACGCGGGCGCGGCGGCGCTCGTCGCCGGCTGGACGACGGCGGCGATCATCAACGCCGGCGACGGCAAGCGCGAGCACCCGACGCAGGCACTGCTGGACGTCTACACGCTGCGCCAGAAGCTCGGCTCGCTCGAAGGCCGCAGCATCTGGATCGTCGGCGACGTCGCGCACTCGCGCGTCGCGCGCTCGAACATCCTCGCCTTCCGCATGATGGGCGCCCACGTGACCGTCTGCGGGCCGCCGACGCTGATCCCGCGCGGCATCGAGGCGCTCGGCTGCGAGGTGCGCTACGACCTCGCCGACCTGCGCGA
>JAWVGK010000199.1:0-3798 GCA_033855155.1 Solirubrobacteraceae bacterium
CGCACGACCCGTGACTCGGGGAACCGCCGCCGCGTCCCGTCGTCGGAGGTGCAGCGGCTGCAGAGCGCGCCGCAGCGCCACGAGACGGGCGACACGCTGTCGGCGCGCAACCGCTTCCCGGGGATCGTGCGGTCGATCGAGGTCGACGGCGTGATGGCGCTGATCGAGATCCAGGCCGGTCCGTTCCTCGTGACCGCGGCGGTCACGCGCGACGCGATCGACGAGCTCGGGCTGGTCGAGGGATCGGAGGCGACGGCGACGGTGAAGGCGACGTCGGTGATGGTCCAGCGCGGCTCGCACTGACACGCTATGCTGCGCGCGCATAGGTGCTGCATAGGTATCTACGAGCCCACCGGAGGAGGTCAAGCGTGTCCCACGACGACGATGAGCCCGAGCCCGTCGAGCGCATGCCCGTCGGCCATGGCACGATCCGGCTCGGTGGGCCGGTCGTCGCAGCCGCGCCCGACGACGCGCTCGAATCAGCTCGGCACGAGATCTGCGCCGCGCTGTTCGGCGCGCCGACGCCGGGAGCCATGTGACCGGCGCCTGACGTAGCGACGGCCGCGACGGCCGGTGCCGCAGCCCCCGGCGAGTGCTTCCTTCCGACGCCGCCGACCCGCTGCCGGCGCCGGCCGTGGCGGTCGTCGCTTCCCCGTCAGCCCGTGTGCACGATCGTCCCGACGTGCTCGCCGGCGAGGGCCTTCGTGATGTTCCCCGGGGTCAGCCCGTTGACGATCTGGATCTCCTTGACGTGCTTGGCGTGCGCCATGAGGTCGAGCACGAGCGCGTCGATCGGCAGCGTCGGCAGGTTCATCGCGAGCAGCTCGCTCGCGCCGACGCGCGGGATGAGCTCGCAGCCGGCGTCGCCGGCGGCGGGGTCGCTCGTGTAGACGCCGTCGACGTCCTTGACGTAGATCGTCGTCGAGGCGCCGTAGGCATCGGACAGCAGGAACGCGCCCGTGTCGGTGCGGTGCGGCGGGATCTTGCCGACCTCCGGCGGGAACTCGTAGAGCTCGTAGGGCGGATAGCCGTTGGAGACCGCGGCGTTGGCCGCCGACAGGTGCACCGCGAGCTGATGGCTGACGGCTTGATGGGGCAGGTAGGAGACGCCGTGCTCGGCGAGCAGCGCCGCGACGAGGTGCCCGTTCTGCTCGGCCTCAGTCGACAGCAGCGCCGCCAGCACGCCCGTCGGCAGACCGAGGTCCAGGCCGACGCCGAGCACGTGGCGGGCGCGGATCCCGGAGCCGGTCAGGATCAGCAGCTTGTGCTCGGCGAGCGCCTCGCCGAGCTCGGCGACGACGGGCAGGACGGCGTCGCGGCCGCGGTCGATGATCGAGCGGCCGCCGAGCGTGACGACCTTCAGCCACGGCAGCAGCCGGATCACGGGCCCCTCGGAGACGGGGCGGACGAGCTCGCGGTCGAGCAGCGTCTGGCGCATGAGCGCGGACGGCACGTCCTTCGCCGCGAACGACGCGCCGGCGTTTGAAGCGGAATCGATCATGGTGTCCTCGTGGTCTGACATCACGTTGCGGAGATGATCGTGCCGACGTGCTCGCCTTCGAGCGCGCGTGCGATGAGGCCGCGCTTGAGCCCGTTGATGACCTGGACGGACTTCACGTGGCGGGCGTGGCGCATGAGCTCGAGCACGGGGCGCTCGATGATGAGGTCGGGCAGGTCCATCTCGATCAGCTCGTCGACCGTGACCTCGGGGATGAGCTTGGCATCCGGATCGCTCTTCGGGTTCGCCGTGTAGAGGCCGTCCTCGTCCTTGACGAAGATCATGTTCCTGGCGCCGTAGACCTCGGCGACGAGGTAGCAGCCGGCGTCGGTGCGATACGGCGGGATGACGCCCTCGCTCGGCACGTGCTGCCACATGTCGTACGGTGGCATCCCCGAGAAGATCGCCGCGCCGCACTGGTCGAGGTACAGCGCGACCGCGCCGAACGCCGAGCCACCGACGACCGGCACGCCGTGGCGCGCCATCAGATGGCCGAGCATCTGTGCGTTCTGACCCGCGACCGCGGCGCCGACGTCCGTCAGCACGCCGGTCGGGAGCCCGAGCTCGGCGGCGAGCGCGTAGACGTGGCGCGCGCGCGTGCCGCCGCCCGTGCCGATCAGGATCTGGTGCTCGGCCCGCACCTCGACGAGCTCCTCGACGAGCGGCAGCACCGCCGCCGCGCCGCGATCGATGAGGCTCTGACCGCCGATCTTCAGCACGCTGACGTCGGGCAGGATCGCGTAGTCGGGCGCATCGCCCGACGCCTGCATGAGCTCCGCGTCGTTCAGCGAGCGGCTCATGAGCAGCTCCTCCAACACACCTCTGTCGCCGGATCCGGCCATCGCGATTTCCCTTCGCCTAGCTTTGTGGTCGCCAGAGTCTAGGTGTTGAGCGGCCATTTGCTGATCTACCTAGGTATTGCCGATCGCTGGAATGGCGCTCGAGGGCGCCCCGGCGCAGCGAGATCCGGCCGCGGGGATCGACCGGCAAGCCGCCGGTGGCGATCGTCGAGCGGAAGCTGACTTGACCCTCCACCCGGTGGAGGCTGCACGATGACGTCATGGACGACGGCGCGACCCGCATCACGATCGGAGAGCTCGCGCGGCGCACCGGCCTGCCGGTGAGGACGCTGCGCTTCTACGCCGACCGCGGGCTGGTCGCGCCGGCCGCGCGGTCGGACGCCGGCTACCGGCTGTACGACCCCGGTGCCGTCGTGCAGGTCGTGCTCGTGCGCACGCTGCGCGAGCTCGGCGTCGACCTGCCGACGATCCGGCGCGTGCTCGACCGCGAGCTCGACCTCGCCGGCGTCGCCGCCGCGCACGCATCCGCGCTCGACGCGCAGATCCGCGTCCTGCGCCTGGCCCGCAGCCTCGCGCGGCTCGTCGCGCGGCGCGCATCGTCACCTCAGGAGATGACCCTCATGCACGACCTCGCCCGCCTCTCTCATGCCGAGCGCCGCCGCATCGTCGACGACTTCCTCGACGACGTGCTCGGCGGCCGCGACGTCGACCCCGAGCTCGCCACGCGGATGCGCATGGCGCGCCCCGACCTGCCCGAAGATCCGAGCGTCGAGCAGGTCGAGGCCTGGATCGAGCTCGCCGAGCTCGTCGCCGACCCGGACTTCCGCGGGCGCATCCGCGAGATGTCCGAGCGCGCCGCTGCCGATCGCGCCGGAGCGCCGGAGGCCGACCCGGGCGCGCGGGCCGGTGCTGCGCTGGCGCCGCTCGTCGCCGAGCGGGCGGGGGCGGCGCTGGCGGCGGAGATCGACCCGCGCTCGGCGGCGGCGGCGCCGATCGTCGACGAGCTCGTCGCGGCGTTCGCGGCCGTCCACGAGCGCGACGACGGCGCGGCCTACCGCACGTGGCTCGTCGGCGTGCTCGACGCGTTCACCGACGCGCGCGCGGAGCGCTACTGGCAGCTGCTCGCGGTCATCAACGGCTGGCCCGCGCGCCCCGCGGCCGTGCCTGCGTGGGAGTGGTTCGCGGAGGCCCTGCGCACGACGACGTGACAGCCCCCCAGCTCTCGCGCGTCAGCAGGTTGTGGCGGATTTGGGGGTGCATGGCGCCCCGTCGCTGCCACGGCCCACCGCCCGCTCGCCTGCCGTCGCCGTGGTTGTGGTGGGGGTGGCGGCGCGCGGAGCTTCGCGACCTCCGGCGCGCTCCTCGACCGACGAAGGCGCGAGTCGTCAGGCCGCGGCGGACACGGCGGCGACGCCGGCGGTCGCCTCGACGATCGCGCCCGCGGTGATCGTCACGAGCCGGCGCAGCTCGTCGGGCGTGATCGACAGCGGCGCCATCAGC
>JAWVGK010000200.1:0-2615 GCA_033855155.1 Solirubrobacteraceae bacterium
TCGAGTACTTCTGGGCCATCGCCGGCTCGATGGCCGTCCAGGGTCCTGCGATCGCGTGGGTCGCCGACCACCGCAAGCACCACGCCCACACCGACGAGGAGGGCGACCCGCACAGCCCGCACGTCGGCCAGGGCTCGGGCCTCAAGGGCCTGTGGTTCGCGCACGTCGGCTGGCTGACCAAGACGCAGGGCTCGGCGGAGTTCCGCAAGTACGCCCCGGACCTCTGCGACGACAGGGGCATGCGCTGGATCTCACGCAACTTCCTCGCCTTCGTCGGCCTGAGCCTGACGATCCCGCTCGTGCTCGGCTTCTTCCTGCACGGCTTCTCGATCTCCGGCGCGCTGTGGACGCTGCTGTGGGCCGGCTTCGTGCGGATCTTCTTCCTGCACCACGCGACGTGGTCGATCAACTCGGTGTGCCACTTCTTCGGCCGCCGGCGCTTCGACGTGGAGGATAGGTCGACGAACGTCGCATGGCTGGCGATCCCCACGTTCGGCGAGTCCTGGCACCACAACCACCACGCCTTCCCGCGCTCCGCGCGCCAGGGACTCGGCCGCTTCGAGGTCGACATCTCGGCGATGGTCATCTGGACGATGGAGCGCCTCGGCCTGATCCACAACGTCGTGCGGATCGCTCCGGAGCGCCAGGCGGCAAAGCTCGTCGGGGCGCAGAAGCCCGAGCCGGCGCAGGCCGCGGCCTGAGTCGCGGGCCGGGTCGGGGTCGGGGCTCGTGACCGGCGATCGGGAGTACGAGGAGGGCGATCGCGTCGCGGTCCTGCGCGTCCACGGGCTGACGGGCGAGATCCAGATCATCCCGGCGACCGTCATCGGGATGATCGACGAGTACCAGGTGATGCTGCGCTTCGCGGGCGGCGAGAAGGACCTGCCGTACCCGATCGGCGACCTGACCCCGATGCCCGACCGCGACCCCGGGCACTGAGCGACGGTGGCGTACGAGGTCGACCCGCGCGTCGACGCCTACATCGACGGCTTGGCGGACTGGCAGCAGGCGATCTGCCGGCAGGTCCGCGATCTCGTCCACGGCGTCGATCCCGAGGTCGTCGAGACGATCAAGCGCACCGACCGTCCGTACTTCGTGCTCGAGGGCAACATCTGCGCGCTGCTGGCGGCCAAGGACCACGTCAACGTGTTCCTCTACGACGGCACGATCGTCCCCGACCCCGAGGGCATCATCACGGGCGGCCACGACAACAAGACCGCCCGCACCGTCGCCGTCCGCCGCGGCGAGACCCTCAATGCGCCGGCGCTGGCGGCGATGTTCGAGCAGATCATCGCCAACAACCGCGCCGGGGGGTGGCGGAAGCTCAAGCGCGAGGGGTGAGGGCCGAGGCGGTCGCGGGCTGCGTGCCGCCGTACGCCGCTACGCAGCAGCGACGCGGTCACGTGCCTCGACGCTGGCTTCATGCTCGAACGCCGGTGCCATCAGCGCGATCTCGTCGTCGCTGACGCCGAGCTCGTCGCCGACCGCACGCCATCGGCCGACGGCGGCGGACACCGCCTGCAACGCGTCCAGCGCGTACGAGGGCGTGAGGCGGAACTCCGAGGCGACCTCGAGCAGGAGGTCAACCCGGGCTTCGGTGTCGTCGAAGTCGATCGCCGTGCTCAGGTGGCGCTCACCGGGGCGCGGATCGGGGTTGAGGTCGAAGGCGGGGGACAGCGACCATCCCGCGGTGGTGGTCCGTAGGAAGCCGTGATTTCGCAGATGGTCGTCGAAGTTGGAGATCAGCACCGAGAACGCCATCCGGCGCCATAGCTCGCGCAGGTCGTTGGCGGCCGAGGGCGAGTGGCGTGTGATCACATCGGCGATTTCGAGGTAGCTGCCACGGACGCCGTCGGCGCGCTCGAGCATGGTCAGGGCGCTCACGTAGCCGATGCGGGCGCCGCCGCGTCGGTCGAACCGCTCGACCGCGAGCACCGACTTGCCGTCGATGACATGGAGCTTGTGCTCTGCCACGCGGATGCCGGCGCTCCGCGCGAGTGTCAAAGCGACCGCTTCCCAGCGCATGACATCCCAGTCGTCGTTCGCCGGGCTTGGGAACTTCGCGATCGCGAGCCGACCCGCGTCGTCGAGCACGTGCGCCTTGGGCCGCGCCCCGCCGAGCGAGCTGGCGCCGCGCAGCAGCGTGGCGAGCTCCTCCTCGGTGTCCTCGTCGCGTTCCAGACGATCGGCGGCCCCGAGCAGCTGCGGCAGGTCCAGCAAGGACGGCACCCCCGTCTCGGGCGGCGCGAGGAACATCGCGGTGTCCTGGTCGCGGAACCGCAAGGCGCCCTGCCTGAGGTCATCGCGCACGCCGAGCAGGTAGTCGGCCTCTCCGAAGCTTCGCGCGGTGCCACCCTCGCGTTGGACGCGCCGGCGCTCGACGCGGCCGATCAGTCGGCGTCCCCATCGGCCGGGCGCAGCGTCGGAGAAGGCGCCGAAGGTCGGGCGGTTGGCCGGCGTCTGCTGCGATCCCTGCACCAGCGGCAGGAGGGGATCCAGCTCGTAGGCGTCCGCCAGCCCGAGGTACTCGCCGGCATACGCGAATGTCTGAGACTCCGTTGCGCGGCGGCGGTGGCACCACAGCCGGCCCGCGAGCACATCCGCGTCCGCGATGC
>JAWVGK010000201.1:0-3124 GCA_033855155.1 Solirubrobacteraceae bacterium
CGTGTCCGACGGCGGGACGATGACGTCCGACGTCTCGATCTCCGCGTCGCCGACGTGCTCGCCGCCGGTGCGGATCGCGTCGAGCATCTCCTCGAACGCCTCGTGGAAGGCGTCCTCGTCACCACCATCGACAGCCGCGACCGCGGCGTTGTCGAGCGTGTTGACGCGCGACAGCGTCTCGTCGGAGAGGCGGTACTGGCCCTCGCCCATGATGCGGACGATCATGCCGGCCTCTCCTCGCCCGACGGCAGCTGCGTCGGCTCGGCGGCGGGCGCGCCCATGCCGAGCTCGGCCTTCATCCGCGACAGCTCGTCGTCGACCATGCCGCCGGCGCCGAGCTCGGCGAGCTGGCGGTCGATGTCGTCCTGGCCCGAACCGAGCTGGGTGAGGTCCTCGAACGTGCCCGCCGCCTCGAGCTCCTCAACGGCCGACGCGCGCGCCTTCATGTTCTCGGTCTTGTCGACCGCGCGCTGCATCGCCAGGCCGACGTCGGCCATCTCCTCGCCGACGCCGGTCGCGGCCTCGGAGATGCGCACCTGCGCCTCGGCGGCGGAGTACTGCGCCTTGATGACCTCCTTCTTCGTGCGGAAGGCCTCGATCTTCGCGCGCAGGCGCTTCTCGGAGTCGATCAGCTTGTCCTGCTGGGACTGCAGCTCGGCGACCTGCTGGTCGAGGCCCTGCAGCTCGGTCTGCGCGAATTGCTTGCGCTCGAGCGCGGTCCGGGCGAGCTCCTCGTTGCCGGCGGCCAGCGCCTGGCGCGCCTGCGTGTCGAGCTTGACGACGGACTGCTCGAGCTTGGAGGCCTGCATCCCGAGGCGCTTCTTCGCCGTCACGACGTCGGCGATGCCCTTCTTGACCTGCTGCAGCGACTCGAGCTGCTTCTGGTAGCTGTAGTCGAGCGTCTCGCCAGGATCCTCGGCTCGGTCGAGCAGCTTCGAGACCTTGGATTTGATGACGGTCGACATTCGCCCGGCCATTCCGGCCATCGCTGCCTCCTCGGAAGATTGGGTCCGCGTCATTTCTAGCATGCGGCCCGCGGCGGTCGGCTCGGACGGGACGCGTCGTTGCGCCGCGAGGATCGGTGCATCCCGGCTAATGTGCCCCCGATGCCGAGCCCGAGGCTTCTCGCTGTGCTGCTCGTCGGCGCCGTCGCCGTTGCCGGCTGCGGTCGCAAGACGCCCGCGACCGACCCGCAACGCCCGGCGCTCGTCGCCCCGCAGCGCGCGGAGCCCGCGAATCTCGGCTTCCCGGAGGCGGCGACGAAGAACACGACGCGCGTCCCCGGCACCGACGCGATCACGATCGCCGCCGCGGTCGCGCGCGCGGTCTATCCGGGCGCGGCCAACCGCCCCGACGCCGTGACGCTCGTCGACACGAGCGACTGGCGCGTCGCGGTCGCGGCGTCGGCGCTCGGCGGCCCGCCGTTCAAGGCGCCGCTGCTGTTCAGCGACGGCGGCGACATGCCCGGACCCTCGGCGAGCGCGCTCAAGGCGCTGGCGCCCAACGGCTCGGAGGCGGCCGGCGACGCGCAGGTCATCCGCATCGGAGCGGTCGCGAAGCCCGCCGGCTACAAGAGCAGCGACGTCACCGGCAGCACGGCGTTCGCGCTCACGCGCGGGATCGCGAGCCTGATCCGCGCGGCGAAACCCGGCAAGAGCGCGCGCGTGCTGATCGTCAGCGCCGACGACTCGTCGTTCGCCGCGCCCGCCGCCGCGTACGCGGCGAAGTCCGGCGACCCGGTGCTGTTCGTCACGCGCGACAGCGTCCCGCCCGAGACGCGCGCGGCGCTCGCCTCGCTCGCCGGCCTGACGCGGCCCAAGCTCTACGTCCTCGGCCCGTCGAGCGTGATCGCGCCAAAGGTCACGCGCCAGCTGCGCCGTCTCGGCCACGTCACGCGCTTCGGCGGCAAGGAGCCCGTCACGAACTCGATCGCGCTCGCGCGCTTCAAGGACGGCGCGTTCGGCTGGGGCGTCGTCGATCCCGGGCACGGCCTCGTCTTCGCGCGCGCCGGCCGGCCGTTCGACGCGATCGCCGCGGCGCCGCTGTCGGGCTCGGGCACGTACGGGCCGCTCCTGCTGCTCGACGACCCCGCGTCGCTGCCGCAGACGATCCAGCAGTACCTGCTCGATATCCAGCCCGGCTACAGCACCGACCCCGTGACCGGGGTCTACAACCACGGCTGGATCATCGGCAACGCGAACGCGATCTCGGTCGCCGAGCAGGCGCGCATCGACGCCCTGCTGGAGATCGTCCCCGTCCGCACGCCCGACGCGCCGCCGACGCCATGAGCCAGGCCGAGCATCCCGACCGCGCGCGGGCCGACCACCAGGTCACGCTCGACGACGTGCGCCAGCTGATGGGCGCCTCGACGCCGCACTTCGCGCTGCAGCTGCGAAACCGCATCGCCAAGCTCATCCGCGGCCTGCCAGCCGATCACCCGGCGCGCATCGCGGGCGAGCGCGAGGTCGCGCGGCTGACGGCGCTCGGCACGACCGGCGAGATCCGCGGCCACGTCGCCGAGCCGGGCATGGAGACGCTCCCGTCGGTCGACGGCGATGCCGCCGCCGAGCACCCGCCGGCGCACTGACCCGCACCGCGCGCCCCGCCGCGCGCTGCCGCACCCGCCGGCGCGCTCACCCGGGCCGCGTCGCGCCGCCGAGCACCCGGTGCGCATCACCCGCGCCGCGCCGCGCGCGCCCGAGCACTCGACCGCGCGCTCACCCGCGCCGCGCGCGCCGTCACGGACGCGCCGGTCGATGCGCGAGACTTCGCGGATGGCCGACCTGCATGCACTCCCCGCGGGCATCGCGGGCAGCTCGTTGCCGGGGCCGTTCGGCGTCGGGCACTACGCCGCGAAGCTCCGCGGCTACCTGCGCGAGCGCTCGCGCGTGCAGCTCTTCGGCGAGGTCTGGAACCTGCGCCTGAGCCGCGCGAAGGTCTACTTCGAGCTGCGCGACGTCGACGGCGCGCTGCCGTGCTCGATGTGGCGCAACGACTTCGACGCGCTGCGCCTCGGCGACGGCGCGCTCGCGGACGGCTCGCAGGTCGTCGTCGGCGGCGGCCTGGACTACTACGTCGGCAGCCGCACGTCGTCGCCGGCGTTCTCGTTCGCCGTCAGCAGGCT
>JAWVGK010000202.1:0-2897 GCA_033855155.1 Solirubrobacteraceae bacterium
ACCTCCTCCTCGCGGCCGGTGCCCTCCGCCAGGCGCAGCACGTCGGGGTGCTCGGGCGCCATGACGAAGAACGTCGCGCCGAACAGCGTGTCCGGGCGCGTCGTGAAGACGGGGTAGTCGATCCCGAGGTCCTCGTTGCGAAACGTGACCTCCGCGCCCTCCGAGCGGCCGATCCAGTTGCGCTGCATGATCTTGACGTGCTCGGGCCAGCGGATCGTGTCGAGGTCGTCGAGCAGCCGGTCGGCGTAGTCGGTGATGCGAAAGAACCACTGCGTCAGCTGGCGCGCCTCCACGAGCGCGCCCGAGCGCTCGCCGCGGCCGTCCTTGACCTGCTCGTTGGCGAGCACCGTCTCCTCGACCGGATCCCAGTTGACCACCGCCTGCTTCTGGTAGGCCAGGCCGCGCTTGAACAGCTCGAGGAAGATCCACTGCGTCCACCGGTAGACGCGCGGCTCGTGCGTGCCGAACTCGCGCGTCCAGTCGATCGAGATCCCCCACTCGTGAAACGCGCGGCGGAACTCCGCGATCGCGGCGTCGGTCGAGTCGCGCGGATGCTGGCCGGTGGCGATCGCGTGGTTCTCGGCGGGCAGGCCGAACGCGTCGTAGCCCATCGGGTTGAGCACCCGCCGGCCGGTGCGCCGGTGGAAGTGCGCGACCGCGTCGCCGACGCTGTAGACCTTCAGGTGGCCGATGTGCGGCTCGCCGCTGGGGTACGGCAGCATGACCAGCACGTAGGACGCCGGGCGCGGATCGTCGCCGTCGTTCGTGACGACCCACGTGCCCTCGTCGGCCCACAGCTTCTGCCAGCGGGGCTCGATCTCGGCGGGGTCGTAGCGGCGTTCAGCGTCCATGGCGAGCGGCAAGGATAGAAGGGCGCCGCGGGGCGGCCGGGCGTCAGCCGTCGATCAGAACGCCGACGCCGAGCGCGAAGCCCGGCAGCAGCGGCGAGCCGAGCGTGTCCTGCGGACCGAGCTCGAGCGCGACGTCGAACGACGGGCAGGCCGGCTGCGACCGGCGAAAGACGAACAGCTCGCTCGCGCGGGTGTCGACGAGCCACAGCTCCGCCAGCCCGTTGCGCTCGTAGGCGGCCTTCTTGGCGCCGATGTCGTAGCGCCAGGTCGACGGCGAGCGGACCTCGACCGCGAGGGCGGGGATCGGATAGGGCCGCTCGTCGCCGCGACGCGGGGCGCGGCCGTCGGCGTACCAGAGCAGGTCCGGCGCGAAGACGTTGCGCTCGTCGATCAGGACGTCGAGCGGCAACATGACCGCGCCGCGCCCCGATCCGCCTGCGGTCCAGTCGAGCAGGGCGCCGAGCAGATCGCGGATCACGAGCTGGTGCGTCGAGGTCGGCCCGTGCACGATGACCTCACCCTCGACCAGCTCGGAGCGAACGGTCTCGTCGGGGTCGGCGAGGTACTCCTGCGCGGTCATGCGCTGAACGGTCACCATGCCAGGCATCGTATGGGGCTCCTCTCGGATGGTCCACTACTCCCCGTAGGGCGCAGCGGAGCGAGATTCTGCCCCCTGATAGGCGACCCCGATCGCATACGCGACCTGCACCTCGAACATCGGGCGCGCGGCTATCGGTCGTCGCTGCGCCTGGACTTGCGCTCGACGAAGTCGATGATGAGCGGCACGCCGTCCATCCCGAACCTCGCGCGCAGCCGGTTCTCGACGAAGTAGGCGTAGTCGCGCGTCACGCGCTGGCGCGAGTTGACCTGGATCGCGAAGCGCGGCGGACGCTCGCCGATCTGCGCGGCGTAGAGCAGCTTCAGGCGGTGTCCCTGCTTGGCCGGCGGCTGGCGCGCCTGCACGGTCTCGCCGATGAAGCGGTTGAGCTCGGGCGTCGGGATCCGGCCCTGCATGCGGTCGCCGAGCGCGAGCACCTCCTTGAGCAGGCGCTGGACGTTGCGGCCCGTCAGCGCGCTCGCCGTCAGCACGCGCGGGCGCAGGCGCAGCTTGTTGGCGACCTTCGCGCGCTCGTGGTCGAGGTCCGCCTCGGTCATCTCGGCGGTGTCCCACTTGTTCAGCACGATCGCGGTCGCGCAGCCCGACTGCATCGCGAGCTCGGCGACGCGCATGTCCTGCGCGGTGACGCCGTCGTTGGCGTCGCAGACGACGAGCGCCACGTCGGCGCGCTCGGCCGCGCGCTGCGAGCGCAGGACGGTGTAGTACTCGACGGACTCCGAGACCTTCGACTGGCGGCGCATGCCGGCCGTGTCGACGACGATCAGCTTGCGCCCGTCGACCTCCAGCGGCAGGTCGATCGCGTCGCGCGTCGTGCCGGCGACGTCGGAGACGATCACGCGGTCGGTGCCCGCGAACTGGTTGACGAGCGACGACTTGCCAACGTTCGGGCGACCGATGACGGCCAGGCGGATCGTGCCGTCCTCGAGCTCCTCGTCGTCCTCGGGCAGCAGCTGCACGAGGCGGTCGAGCAGGTCGCCGGTGCCGAGGCCCTGTGCGGCCGAGACGGCCATCGGCTCGCCGAAGCCGAGGCGGTGCGCGTCGGCCGCCAGCGGGATGTCGACGGCGGCGTCGATCTTGTTGGCGGCGACGACGACCGGCATCTTCGTGCGTCGCAGCAGGTCCGCGAGCTCCTCGTCGCCGGGCCGCACGCCGGCCTTGGCGTCGAAGACGAACAGCGCGACCTGGGCGTCCGACAGCGCGGCCTTCGCCTGGTCGCGGATCGAGCCCGAGACGGGGTCGGGGTCCTCGGAGTCCATCCCGCCGGTGTCGATCAGCGTGAAGCGCCGGCCGGTCCACTCGGTCGCGATCTCCTTGCGATCGCGGGTGATCCCGGGACGTTCGTGGACGACCGCCTCGCGCGAGTTCGTCAGGCGGTTGACGAGCGAGGACTTGCCGACGTTCGGATAGCCGACGACCGCGACCTTCAT
>JAWVGK010000203.1:0-6401 GCA_033855155.1 Solirubrobacteraceae bacterium
GCCATTCGCGAGCACATGGCCGAGCTCGCGCCAGCCGCCGAGCGCTGAGATGGTCCGCGGAGAAGTGTTTCGCCTTCCCGCACCGACGCGCGCGCGGGGCCGAGAGCAGCAGGGCGCGCGATACGCGATCATCGTCCAGGCGGACGACTTCCTGGGGCTCAGCACCGTGTTGGTCGCGCCAACATCTGCGAGCGCGAGACCGGCCACGTTTCGACCGACGATCGATGTGCTCGGCACGCGAACCCGGGTGCTCGTCGAACAGACGACCGTGGTCGACCCTCAACGCCTGGGTGATTCGGCGGGCAGACTCGATGCCGCCGAGATCGAGGCCGTCGACGAGGCACTCCGACTCGTTCTCGCGCTGTAGCGCTTCGGCGAGCGGCGCCGCGACACCGGCAACCCCAGCGCCCGCATGCGCGACGCTGGCGGCGCTCGCCGCGGCCGATCACCCTGTCCGGTGATCTGGAAGGATCCAGGAGATGAACGCTGAGTCAGGGCTCACTCGGATCGTCCACGAAGTGCGCGAGCTCGACCTGGGCGAGCGGACGAGCTACGACGCCGGCCGCCTCACCGTCGGTGAGGACAGCGTCAAGGACCTGCTCGAAGACCCCGCGCTCGCCGAGGTCCGGCTCGGCTGCACAAGCCCAGGCGACTGCGTGCGGATCGTCGGCGCGCTTGACGCGATCCAGCCCTGCTCCAAGGGGCCCGGCGGCGGCGGGGTGTTCCCCGGGTTGCTGGGGCCCGCGATGCCCGCGGGGCGCGGCACCACCCATGTGCTGCGCGGGGCCGCCGTCATCGCCGCCGGCTACCTGCCCCGCGCCCAGGAGGCGGTCATCGACATGTCGGGGCCGGCGGCGCCGCTATCGCCGCTGGCCGCGACGCACAACCTCGTCGTCGAGTGGACGCCCGCCGACGACGCGGACTGGGGGGACGTCGAGGCGGCGCTGCGGCGGGGGCTCGTCAAGGTGGCCGCCCACCTTGCCGAGGCGGCGCTGGACGCCGAGCCCGACGTCGTCGAGGAGCTGTCCGAGCCCGACGGATCCAAAAAGAGCGACCGACCCCGCGTGGGGGTCATCCTCAACCTGCAGACCCAGGGCAAGTTCAAGGACGTCTTCGTCTACGGGCGCAGCCTGTCGGGCGGCCTGCCGACCGTCATCTCGCCCGGCGAGCTCGACGACGGCGCCGTCGTCAGCGGCCAGTACGGCCACCCCGCGCTGAAGAACCCGACCTACCTGCACCAGACGCATCCCGTGGTCGCCGCCCTGCGCGCGAACGACGAGCTGGAGCTGGCGGCGCTCGTGCTGTGCCCCGAGCCCGTCAACCAGGCGGACAAGGAGCTCGTGTCGGCGCACGCCGCGCGGCTGTGCAAGAACCTCGACCTCGACGCCGCGATCGTGACCAAGGAGGGCGGCGGCAACGCCGACGCCGACGTCTCGCTCAAGCTCGATCGCCTCGAAGAGGAGGGGATCACCGCCGTCGGGATCCTCGCCGAGATGGCGGGGCGCGACGGGACCGGCCCGCCGCTCGTCGTCCCGCCGACCAAGGCCACGGCGCTCGTCAGCACCGGAAACTACGACGAGCGGATGACGCTCCCCGCGGTCGAGCGCGCGCTGGGCCGCGAGCGCATCGCCCTGCTCGACCAGGCCTCGACCGACGAGGTCCAGCTGCCGGTGGCCGCCATCTACTGCGCGCAGAGCACCCTCGGCTGGGGCCGACTGACGTGCGCGGAGGCCACCGCCTGATGCGCATCGTCCATTACGTCAACCAGTTCTTCGCCGGCATCGGCGGCGAGGACTCCGCGGGCACCGGGCCGCAGCTGCGCGATGGCGCCGTCGGACCCGGGCGCAAGCTCGCCAGCCTGCTGGGCGACGAGCACGAGATCGTCGCCACCGCCGTCTGCGGCGACGACTACGCCGCCTCGCACCCCGAGTTCGCCGCCGAGCTCGTCGCGCAGGCGCGCGAGCGCAACGCCGAGATGGTCGTCGCCGGACCCGCCTTCACGAGCGGGCGCTACGGCATGGCGTGTGCGCGGATCGCGGCGGCGGCGAGCGAGGCGGGCCTGCACGGGCTGGCCTGCATGCATCCCGACAACCCTGGTCTTGGCGAGGCCGCCGGCACGGCGGTCGTCGAAAGCGGCCTGACCGCGCGCCAGATGAAGGACTCGCTCGAACGCTTCGCCGCCGCGACCAAGAAGATGGCCGCGGGCGAGGAGCTCACCGCGCAGGACGGGCGCATCGGCCCGGTCGCGCGCATCAACCGCTTGGCGCGAGACAGCGCGGCCGAGCGCGCCGTCGCGCTCGTGCTCACGCGGCTCGGCGGCGACCGGGACGCCACCGAGATCCCGCTCCCCGACTTCGACAGCGTCACGCCCGCCGCGCCCGTCGCCGACATCACCGAATCGATCGTCGCGCTGGTCACGGAGGGCGGCTTCGTGCTCGCCGGCAACCCCGACCGGCTGGAGTCCGCGCGCGCGACGAAATGGGTGCGCTACTCGCTCGACGGCCTCGATTCGGCGCAACCGGGCACGTTCGAATCGGTGCACGGCGGCTTCTCGACCCAGTGGGCCAACGCCGATCCCAACCGCATCCTCCCGCTCGACGTCGCCCGTCAGATGGAGCGCGAGGGCGCGATCGGACGCCTGCACGGCGAGGTCCTGGCGACGACCGGCAACGGCACGACGGTCGCCGACGCGCGCCGCTTCGGGATGGAGTGGGCCGCCGAGCTGCGCCAGCAGAACATCCAGGCGGCGATCCTCACCGCCACCTGAGGAACCGGCACGCGTTGCGGGTCAACGCTGACGAAGGAACTGGAGCGCGCAGGGATCCCCACGGCGCTGCTGTGCAACCTCGTCTCGATCGCCAAGCGCGTCGGCGCGCCGCGCATCGTGCCCACGCGCGGCATCCCCTTCCCGACGGGAGACCCGGAGCTCGGGGCCGAGCAGGAGCGCGCCTGGCGCCGCCGGCTGCTCGAACGGGCGCTGCACGCGGTCGCCACGCCGGTCAGCGAGCCGACGGTCTTCGACGACGATCCGCTTCAATAGGCGGCACATGCCCATACCCGTGATCTCGGCCGCCAGCGCGGTGCTCGCCCACGTGCCCGGCCTCTGCCGCCACGGCTCCAAGCCGTCGCGCGAGCTGCCACGCAACCCTGAGGTCGAGGCGCGGTTCCTCGGCGCCCTGCGCACCTTCGAGCAGGCGGTGGCCTACGCGCCCCACCAGTCGTTCCTCGGCGCCATCCACCCGCGCGACCTGCCGCAGCGACCGTGGGTGGGCGCCGCCGCGAACGGCGAGGGCCGCTACGCCGGCGTCGGCGAGCTCATGCCCGAGGACGAGTTCCTCGGCCTGCTGGCGGCGGTCGACGACTTCGACCTCGTCAAGCTCGGCGCGCAGGAGGCCGGCGCGATCGCCGAGCGGCTCGCCCGCCACCCGCTCGCCGAGCACTTCGACCTCGAGCGCGTGGCGGCCGCCGGCGGCGACGCCGAAGCGATCGCGGCGGAGCCGGGGGCGCTGGCGCTGCACGTGGGCGCCGATCGCTTGGCCGGCGCGTTTCGTCGCGGCCACGAGAGCGACGCCGCGCTGACCGCCGAGGTGCTGCTCGAGAACCTCGCGGGGAAGGCGAGCGCCACGCTCGCGCTCCTGCGCCTGCTCGCCGACAACGGCATCGACCCCGACTCGATCGACTACGTCATCGGCTCCGGCGAGGAGGCGATCGGCGACCGCTACCAGCGCGGCGGCGGCAACCTCGCCAAGACGGTGGCGGCATCGGCGGGCTGCAGCAACGCCTCGGGCGCGGACGTCAAGAACTTCTGCGCCGCGCCGGTCCCGGCGCTGGTCATCGCGAGCAGCCTCGTCGCCGCCGGGGTCTTCCGGCGCGTCGTGGTGATCGCGGGCGGCTCGCTGCCGAAGCTCGGGATGAAGTTCCAGGGCCACCTCAAGCACGACCTGCCGGTGCTCGAGGACGTGCTCGGCGCGTGCGCGCTGCTCGTCGAGGCCGACGACGGCCGCTCGCCGCGCGTGCGGCTGGACTCCGTGGGCGTGCATCCGGTGGCGGCCGGGTCCTCGAACCCGAAGATCATGGAGGCCCTGTCGATCGCGCCGCTCGACCGGCTGGGCATGGGAATGCTCGACGTCGACGACTACGCCACCGAGCTGCACAACCCGGAGATCACCGAGCCGCAGGGCTCGGGCAACGTCCCCGAGCGCAACTACAAGACGCTCGCCGCCCTCGCCGTGCGCCGCGGCGACCTGGAGCGGGCGGACATGGGCGACTTCGTCGCGCAGCGGGGGATGCCGGGCTTCGCCCCGACACAGGGTCATATCGCGTCGGCGCTGTGCTACGTTCCGCACGCCCGCGCCCGGCTGATGGACGGGGGCGCGCGGCGGGTACAGCTGATTGCCAAGGGCAGCCTCTTCCTGGGGCGGATGTCCGAGCAGTCCGACGGCATGAGCGTGCTGCTCGAGTCCAACGAGCAAGGAGAGGGATGAGCGGATGGCAGCGGTGAGCGAGGCGACACGAGAGAACTTCGACGAGCTCGTCGCGAGCGGCACCACGCTCGTCGACGTGTGGGGGCCGGAGTGCCGGCCGTGCCTGGCGCTGAAGCCCCACGTCGAGAAGCTGGCCGGCGACCGCGACGACCTGACGGTCGTCATGCTCGAGGCGCCGAAGGCCCGCCGCGTGTGCATCCGCCTCAAGGTCCACGGGCTGCCGACCTTCCTGCTCATGCACGACGGCGAAGAGGTCGCGCGGTTGTCCGCGTCGACGATCAGCCCGAAGGAGCTCAAGGACTGGCTCGACAAGAGCCTCGGCGAGATGAGAGAGGAGGTGAGCTAGCACCCCATGCTCGAGAACAAGCAGGTCATCGTGCTCGGTGAGCGCGACGGGATCGCGGGCCCCGCGATCGCCGTCTGCGTCCAGAACGCCGGCGGACACGTGGTCTACACGTCGACGGAGTGCTTCGTCTGAACTGCCTCGGGAGCCATGGACCTGAATAGCCAGGAGGTGATCAAGCGCCTCGCCGACGAGCACGGGACCGACCAGCTGGTCGTCATCCTCGGAGCTCCGGATGCGGAGAGCGCGGAGATCGCAGCCGAGACAGTCGTGCTCGGCGATCCGACCTATGCAGGTGCCCTGGCCGAGGCCCAGTTGGGTCTCTCCGTGTATCACGTGCTCGAGGAGGAGTTCCGCAGCCAGGTCGACGACGACGTCTGGGAGGACCAGATCGGCGTCATGGCCGACGTGCTCGAAGCCGAGGAGATCTCCGCGGCGGTGAAGGGCATGCGCGAAGCCGAGCCGTAGCCCGGCCTCGCGCCGGCTGCGGGCTGCCGGTCCGCGCGGTCTCCGCCGGCGCGGTCTGGCGTCGCGCCGCGGGTCAGCAGAAGAGGACTTCTGCGGCACCCGGGATGCGGATCAGATGCTCGAAGCGCCTGGCGAAGGTGCCGACCAGGCCGATGAAGCCCTTGATCTCGGGGGCGAAGAACATCGCGACGCCCGCGGTCTTGCAGACGTACTTCCAGCGGACGCGCTGCTTGGACGCCGGCAGCAGCCAGCGCGGCAGCCCGTCGCCGTACTTCTTGCACCATGCGAACGCCTTCTTGGCGGACATGATCCTGAGGGCCGCCGCGCTGCACGGTCCCGGCGCACCGGCGGCCTGCACGACGAACCCCCCGTTCGAGCTCGACGAGGCGACGGCGGGGGAGACCGTCATCGCGACCACGGCGGCGGTCAGGCATGCACCGGCGGTGATCTTCATCCAGGTATGTCGAGGCATGCCGTGCCCCTACCCAGCGTGGTCTGTCCGAACCGTACGCGGCGGCGGAGGCGAAAAGGTCGTGAACCCGGTCGGGAATATGTAGATTGCACCGCTCAAGCGATCATGGAGGTGGTCCGCATGGCACGATGGAAGCCCGACCCGACGTTCTACGCGTCGCCGCGCCTGGCCGCGCAGGCGCCCGCCGAGGAGCTCGCGTACGTCGTCACGCTCAACACGTCGGGCAATGGCAACGGCAACGGCAGCGCCCGGCCCGATGCGCTGACGGTCGTCGACCTCAAGCCCGGGTCGTCGTCGTACGGGACGACGATCGGCCGCCTGGACATGCCCAACGTCGGCGACGAGCTGCACCACTTCGGCTGGAACGCCTGCTCGTCCGCCCTGTGCCCGTGGGCGCCGCACCCGCACGTCGAGCGGCGCTACTTCCTCGTGCCCGGCCTGCGCTCGTCGCGGATCCACGTCATCGACGTCAAGGACGATCCCGCGCAGCCCAAGCTCGTCAAGGTGATCGAGGCGCAGGACATCGCCAAGCGCACCGGCTACAGCCGCCCGCACACGATCCACTGCGGCCCCGACGGGCTCTACGTCTCCGCGCTCGGCGCGCCCGACGGCGACGGTCCCGGCGGCGTCTTCC
>JAWVGK010000204.1:0-7304 GCA_033855155.1 Solirubrobacteraceae bacterium
GCGCCGCCCGCCGGCCCGGACCACCGCCGAGGCGAGCCGCGAAGCGCATCGCGACCCACGCCGCGATCGGGATCAGGACGTAGAAGCCGACCTCGGCGCCGATCGACCACGCCGGGCCGATCGGGACGACAGCGGGCCCGCCGGCCTGGCCCTGGACGAAGAGGAACTGGCCGAGCACCTGCAGCGCGCTGCTGGCGTTGTGCGAGCCGGGGGCCAGCTGGCCGTCGAAGCCGAAGCGCAGCAGCACGAGCACGGTGAAGAGGTAGAACGCCGGCACGACGCGCAGCACGCGGTTGCGCACGTACGAGCGCAGCCGCGGCCGGCGCGTGTCGAGCACGTAGGCGCGCGCGAACGGCCGCGCGATGAGGTAGCCCGACAGCGCGAAGAACGCCGCCAGGCCGAGGTCGATGTGCCCGAGCACCGGCGCCGCCCAGCCGTAGGAGCGCATGTTGTTGTTCGCCGCCGTGTCGGCGAGCAGAAACAGGTGCGTGAAGAAGACGAACAGCATCCCGACGCCGCGCACGCCGTTGCCGGCGAGCAGCGTGCCGATCCCCGCATCCGGTGTTCGACGGGGACGTTCCCCCGCGGCCTCATCCATGCTGGCAGCGACGGTACCGCCTCGCCCCATGATCGCGCGCACGCGTGAGGATCCGGTAAGGGCTGCTCGCTACCGTTGACCGCGATCCCACGAGACCTGCGAGGCGCCGATGCTCAACTTCCTCTCCAAGCACAAGACGGCGATGCCCGATGCCGACAGCGCGCTGCCGGGGCGCGAGACGCCGATGGCGGTTCCCGACACGCACTTCGTCCTCGGCACGCCGCTGCGCGGGCCGTTTCCGCAGGACACCGAGACGGCGATCTTCGGCGCCGGCTGCTTCTGGGGCGTCGAGAAGAGCTTCTGGAACGTACAGCCCGGCGTCTTCACGACCGCCGTCGGCTACGCCGCCGGCCTGACGCCGAACCCGACCTACGAGGAGGTCTGCAGCGCGCGGACCGGTCACAACGAGGTCGTGCTCGTCGTCTACCGCCCGTCGGAGATCTCCTTCGCGGACCTGCTCAAGCGCTTCTGGGAGGCCCACGACCCGACGCAGGGCATGCGCCAGGGCAACGACGTCGGCACGCAGTACCGCTCGGCCATCTACACCACGACCGACGCCCAGCTCGCCGCCGCCCAGGCGTCGCGCGAGCGCTACCAGGAGGCGCTGACGGCCGCCGGCCGCGGCGAGATCTCGACCGAGATCCTGCGGGCGCCGGAGTTCTTCTACGCCGAGGACTACCACCAGCAGTACCTCGCCAAGAACCCGCGCGGATACTGCGGCGCCGGCGGCACCGGCGTCAGCTGCCCGATCGGGACGGGCGCGAAGGCGTAGCGCCTCACGGTCGCCACTGCGGGAGGAGGTGTCGGCGCGCCGCACGCGGTCGGTCGGCCTCCCAGCCGCGCGGGCCGGCATGGCACGGCGGTCGCAGACCTCAGCGCGTCGCGCCCGACGTCCGCCGGACGTCGGCACGAAAGACGTAGTGCGTCGCGCGGCCGGTCTCGTCGCGGCGCATCGTGACGGTCCCCTCGACCGGCACGAGCAGGCCGCCGGCGTGCATGTAGATCGTCTCGACGTCGGCGCTCTCGATCTCGCCGGCGAGCAGTGCGCGCGCGATCTCCCCGTGCGCGGCGAGGTTCTCGCGGTCGATGATCGATGGCCAGCCTGCCGCGCGCAGCTCGTCCTCGCGGCAGCCCAGCAGCGTGCCGAAGGCCTCGTCGAGGCGCTTGAACCGGCCGTCCAGGCCGATCAGCGCGACGCCGATCCCGGGCTCGCAGGCCGGCAGCTCGAGCGGCGGCTGCGCCGCGCCGTCGGACGGCGCGGCCGCCGGCGCCTGGGGGCGCAACGGCGCTCGCGGTGCGAGCGGGGTGGGCGGGACGCCGGGCGCGGCCGCGGCGGCCGGCTGCGACGAGAAGTCCTGGAAGGCGAACTCGGCGCGGATCGCCTCGGCCGCGGCGCGCGCGGTCTCGGCCTCGCTGAGCAGCTGCGCGGCCCGCACGCGCGCCTGCTCGCGCTCGGCGCGCACGCCTTCGGCGCAGGCACGGGTCACGTGCAGCTCGCCGCGGACGGTCTCGAGCTCCTCGCGCAGCGAGCAGCTCTCCTCGCGCGCGCCGGCGAGCTCGTGGCGGTAGGCCTCGGCCTCGGCGCCGGCGTCCGACAGTCGCGCCTCGCGCGCGTGCACGTCGGCGCGCAGCGTTCGCAGTTCGGCGCCGCGCGCGTCGAGCTCCGCGCTGCGCTCGGTGAGCTGCGCGGCGGCGGCGTCGAGCGCGTGGGTGAGCCGCGCGATCTCCGCCTCGCGCGCGCCGAGGCCGGTGCCGGCGGTCTGCAGCTCGGTCGTCCGCGCCCGCAGCTCCTCGCGGACGCCGGCCGCCTGCTCGTCGCGCGTGCGCAGCTCGGCGAGCGCGCCGGCCAGCTCGCTGCGGCGGGCGTCGAGATCGTCGCGAAGCTCGCGCAGCTCGCGCCCGCGGGCCTCGAGCGTGGCGCGCAGCGCCGTCAGCTCGTCGCCGCGCGCCGTGGCCTCGGCACGCGCGCGGGCGAGATCGTCGCCGTGCGCGTCGTGCTCGGCATGCGCACCGGCGAGCTCGCGGGTGCGCGTCTCGAGCTCCTCGCGCACGTGGCGCAGCTCGCCACCGACGGAGTCCAGCTTGGCGCGCAGGACGGCCGCGTCGCCGGTCGTCGCGTGCAGCTCGGCGCTCGCCGTCGCCAGCTCTGCGGCGCGCGCCTCGAGCTCGGCGCCGAGGTCGTCGGCCTCGCTGCTGCGCGCGGCCAGCTCGGAGGTGCGGCGGCCGAGCTCGCGCGTGCGATCCTCGAGCACGCCGCGGACGGCGTCGAGCTCGGCCTGCACGGCGGCGAGTTGCGCCGGCGATGCCGACGGCTCGCTGCGCGCCGCGTCGAGTTCGTGTCGCGTCGCGTCGAGTGCGCCGCGCGCGCTCTGCAGCTCGCCGCGCAGCGACGCCAGCTCGCCGCGCGTCAGCGCGTTCTCGCCGCGCGCGCCCTGCGCCTCGTCACGCGCCGTACGCAGCTCGACGCGGGCGCCGTCGGCCTCGTCGCGCGCGGCCTGCAGCTCGTCGCGCAGCACCTGCATCTCGGCGTCGGCGGTGACGCTCGACGCGCGGTCGGCATGGACGGAGGCGCGGATCTCCTGTAGCTCGACGCGCACGCGCTCGCTGTCGGCGCGGGCGCCGTCCGTCTCGGCGCGAGCGGCGTCGGCGGCGTCGCGGGCGGCCTGCGCGTCGGCCTGCGCGGCGTGCGCGCCGCCGCGCGCGGCCTCGATCTCGGCGCGTGCGGCCTGTGCCTCGGCACGTGCGCCGTCGGTCGCGGTCGCGGCGGCCTCGGCCTGCGCGCGCGCGGCGGCCGCGGCGGCGCGCGCGGCGACGGACTCGGTCCTCGCGGCGGCGGCGGCGGCGCGGGCCTCGTCGCGCTCGGCGGCGACCTGGTCGACGCGCCCGTCACCGGTCTCGCGCGTCGCCGCGGCACGCGCCTCGGCGGCCTCGCGGCGCTGCGCCTCGGCGTCGCGCTCGGCCTCGACGGCCGCAAGTCGTGCGAGCGCCTGGGTGCGCTCGGCGTGCTCGGCCTCCAAGCGGGCGAGGACGCGCTCGCGCTCGGCATGCTCGGCGTCGGTCCGTGCGCGCGCCCGCTCGCGCTCGGCCTCCGCGGTCTGCAGGCGCTGCAGCGTGCGCTCGTGCTCTGCGACGTGCTCGGCCTGCGCCGCCGCGAGCTGCGCCAGCGCCTCGTCGCGCGCGGCCTCGGCGTCCGCCAGCCGGCTCAGCGCGCGCTCGTGCTCGGTGTCGCGCTCGGCCTGCGTGCCGGCGAGCTGCGCCTGTGCGCGCTCGCGCACGGCGTCGCGCTCGGCCTCGGCGGCGGCGAGCTCCGCATGCGTGCGCTCGCGCTCGCCCTGCACGGCCGCGAGCTGCGCGAGGACGTCGTCGCGCTCGGCGTCGCGCTGCGCCTCGGCGCTCGCCAGCCGCGCCAGCGCCTGGTCGCGCTCGGCCTGCGCCTCGGTGGCCTCGCGCTCGGCCTCCTCGACGCGCTCGCGCAGCATGTGCGCGCGTTCGACGAGGTTCTCGAGGCCCGGTCCGTGGTGCAAGTCAGACTCGGTGTCGGTGGCGTCAGGCTCGGGGAGGCCCAGCGCGGCGCGCTCGGCCAGCTTGGCGGCGGCGCGCCCGGCCTCGCGCTGAGCGGCCATGCGATGGCCGACGTCCTCGCGGGTGAGCGGTGAAGCGTCGGCGTCGCGGACGACGACGAGAATGCCGGCGAGGCGGGCGCCGGGGTCGGGCTGCACGCCGGTCGTGACGACGTTCTCGACGGCCTCCAGCGCGCGGTCGTGGCGCATGCGCAGCGCCTCTGGGTCCCACGTGTCGGCGTCGCGCGCGCCGAGCTCGCCGAGCAACGAGGTGAACTCCCATCCGAGCGCCAGCGGCACCGACACGACGACGAGCCGCAGCGAGCGGTGCTCGCCGGTGGCGGTCGTCGTCGGGAACGTGGGCGCGCCGTCGGCGGGCTCGCCGCCCAGCAGGCGCTCGAACGCCGCGCGCCCGGGGCCGTCGGCGGAGGCGGCGAGGACGTCGATCACCGGCCGGCCGGTGAGCCGCTCGGCGGCGGCGCCGACGAGCGCGACGACGCCGACGCCGCACTCGGCGACGGTCCCGTCGGGCGTGCTGAGGACGTAGCTGCCATCGGCGAGCGCGAGCAGCACCTGCTCGACATCGTGGTTCGTGGCCACGGGCGTGTTCAACAGCTCGCCCTTGAGGCTCATGGGGCCTGTATCGGCGCGCCGGGGCGTCGAGGTTGAGCGCGGAGGCCCGGGATGCCGAAACGTCCAGCGTTTGCGCACACGTTGCACTAGCCTTGATCGGATGTCCGAGCCGTTCGTCGTGAACGTCGCCGACGCGCCGGCCCTGCACCACGAGCGCGGTGGCTGGACGACGGTGCTCGAGCCGCCCGAGGCGCGCTTCGAGCAGTTCGGCATCAACATCCGCGTGCTGGTGCCGGGCCAGCCCAACGGCCTGTATCACCGCGAGGCGATGCAGGAGGCGTTCCTCGTCCTCGGCGGCGAGTGCATCCTGATCCTCGACGGCGAGGAGCGCCCGTTGAAGCAGTGGGACTTCGTCCACTGCCCGCCGGGCACGGGGCACATCTTCGTCGGCGCCGGAGACGGCCCGTGCACGATCCTCATGGTCGGCGCGCGCGGCGACGACGGCAACGGGCTGCACTACCCGGTCGACGACGTCGCGGCGGGCCACGGCGCGTCGGTCGCCGAGGAGACCTCCGATCCGCCGACGGCGTACGCCGACTGGGGCCGGGACTTCACGCCCGGCCGCTTGCCGTGGCCGCCGGCATGAGCGCGTGACGGGGCGACAGTCGTCGCGGCCGCTGCCGCGCGTCGGGATGCAGGCCACGATCGTGCACCTCGGCGTGCGCACGCCGGCGGTCGTCGAGCAGGTGCTCGACGACGGTCGCACGCTCGTCGCCGGCGGCCAGACGTTCGAGCTGTCGCGCCTGACGGCGCACTACGTGCGCGCCGGGGACCCGTACTACGGCGTGCGGCTGGCGCTGTCGCCCGCGGGCTGATCAATCAGTTCTCACGCGGCCACGGGCGCGGGGCGGCGAAGGCCGGGCCGCCCGTGCGCCGGCACGAGCGCCGCGCGAGGATCCGGTAGGCGCCGAGGCCGGTCGTGCCGTCGTTCGTGCGGTGCACCTGCGCGACGGCGCGCAGGCCACCCGAGCAGCCGGCGAGCGCACGGGCGTAGCTCGCGATGCGCGGGCGCAGGACGAACGGCTCGCCACCGGAGCTGACGAACGCGACGCTGCCGATCCGCCGCTCGCGGCGCCCGCGCCGCTGCTGCACGAGGCGCAGCGCGCCGCGGCAGCCGGAGGGGCAGCGCACGCGGATGCTCACGCGATGATCGGCCGCGACGCGCACGCGGCTCGGTCCGGCGCGTCGCACCGGGCAGGTCTGCAGCGACGGCGGCGCGGCCATCGCCGGCGGCGCCGCAGCGGGCACGGTCGTGTCGACGGCGAGCAGCAACTCGTCGTGGCAGCGGGCGCGCACGCCGTAGAGCGTGCGCCCGTCGAAGGCGATCGGCGCGGGCGCCAGCGCGACCGGCAGCTCGCCGACGAGGTGGGCGGCGCCCTGGAGGTCTGACACGGCGTAGCTCCCGAGGACCGGGTACAGGACGCGCCCGCCGGCGATCGCGATCGGGCCGAAGAGTCCCGGGCACAGCCCGCCGGGCAGCGCGATCGTGCGCTGCGCGAGCGGCGCCAGCGTGACGACGCGCAGCGCGCAGGCGCCGTTGGCGGTGACGATCGTGCCGTCGGATCCGAGGCCGTAGCGGCTCACGCTCGGGACGCGCAGCAGGATCTCGCTGGTGGCCGCGCGGACCGCGGTGAACGTCGCCTTCGGCCCGTTGTCGAGGCGGCGCTCGGTCCACGTCGCGAGCGGCCCGGCGGCTCGCAGGTCGGAGATCGACGTGGGCGGGAACGAGCTCGCGACCTCGGCGGGGACCGTGAGCGTCGCGTGCGGGTTGCGCAGGTGGACCGCGGCCGTCGCGCCGCAGTCGTCGGCCGCCAGCGCGACGAAGGCGTCGCCGCCCGCGGCACGGATGCTCGTGGGGAACTCCGCGCGCACGGGGTCGCACGTCGCGAGCGGCACGAGCGCGGGCAGCACCGTGAACGCGCGGCTGGCGAGCAGCACCGGCGAGGCCTGCTCGGCGTCGCTGCCGGTCACGTCGCGGTACGTGTCGAGCGTCGCGGTCACGATCCCGCCGCTGCCGGCGAGGTGCAGCTCGTGGAACGTCTGCGGATCGGTGGGCGGCGGGAAGCGCGCGATCTCGTCGAAGGCGTGGTTCGCCGGCTGGATCGCGAGAATCCGCCGCCCGCCGCCGGCGGTGCGCTCGCCGATCACGACGCGGCCGTCGGCGGCGAGCACCGGCCCGCCCTCGTAGCTCGTGAGGGAGAACGAGATGTTGTCCGCGCCGCGGGCGGGCGACGTCGCGACGCCGAGCAGCAGCAGCGCGAGGAGCGCCGTCTTGGCGCGCGGGAGGATCCTGCGAGAGCCGGCCATGGGTTCGCCTCGATTCGGGGGTGCATGCGTTGCAACGACGCCGGCGCGCCCGAGTTGTGTTCGACGGAGGATGTTCGACGGCGTGGGCCGTCGGCGGGACGGCTTCGTGTCGCGGCGCGCCGCGCCGTGCCGCGGCGAGCCGTGGCACGCCGCGCAGCGCCGTGGCGCGGCGAGCCGGGTGTCGCGCCCGGGCTCGCGCCGCGCCG
>JAWVGK010000205.1:0-25473 GCA_033855155.1 Solirubrobacteraceae bacterium
CTCGGCCGGCGCCGGCCTCGACCCGTCGAGCGCGTCCGCGCCCTCCGTCATCCGAAAGAACAGCTCCTCCAGCGTCGCGGTCCGCGCCACGAGCTCGCAGATCCCGATGCCTGCCGCGCCGAGTGCCAGCGACAGTGCCGGCACCGCACGCTTGTCGGCATGCAGCGCGAGGCCGCGATCCTCCCGCGTCACCGCGCCGATGCCCGGCTGCTGCTCGGCGATCCGCGCCGCGCGCGGATCGTCGGTCGTGCGCAGGTCGTAGCGGCCGGCGGTCGTCTGCATGAGCTCGCGCAGCGAGCCCTCGTAGCGGACGCTGCCGTCGCTGATGATCGCGACGCGGTTGCAGAGCTCCTCGACCTCGCCCATGAGATGCGACGACAGCAGCACGGTCATGCCCTGTGCGGCGAGCCGGTGGATCAGCGCGCGCATGTCGCGCATGCCGGCGGGGTCCAGGCCCGTCGCGGGCTCGTCGAGCAGCAGCAGCCGGGGCTCGCGCAGCAGCGCGCCGGCGATGCCGAGGCGCTGGCGCATGCCGTGCGAGTAGCCGCCGACCTTGTCGCGCGCGCGCTCGACGAGGTCGACGGTTTCCAGCGCCTCGTCGATGCGGCCCGCCGCGCCGTCGCCGTCGAGCGCGGCGACGAGCTCGAGGTTCCTGCGGCCGTTGAGGTACGGGTAGAAGCGCGGCGCCTCGACGAACCCCGCGACGCCGTCGAGCGCGCGCACGCCGTCGACGAGCGGGTCGCGACCGAACAGCTGCGCGGTCCCCTCGTCCGGGCGGATGAGCCCGAGCAGCATCCGCAGCGACGTCGTCTTGCCGGCGCCGTTGGGCCCGAGGTAGCCGTAGACGTCGCCGCGGCTGACGGTCAGGTCGACGTGGTCGACGGCGGTGATCCGTCCGTAGCGCTTGACCAGCCCGCGGGCCCGGATCGGCGGTGCGTCCGGGTCCGCGGCATGGCTCATCGCAGGCCCCGCGCGGCGTTCTCGGCGGCCAGCGGCGGCACCGATCCCGCGACGACGTACGAGACGCCGGCGCGCTCGAACGTCACGATCGTGCCGAGCGCCGTCGCGACCTCGGTCCCGGTGGCACCGTCGATGTTGATCTGCGGCAGCGGGTTGTCGCGCGCGCCGCGGCTGCGCTTGGCCTCCGCGCCGGCCGCGTGCTCGAACACCGCGATCGCGCCGAGCCCCTTGCCGTACGTGATCAGCGCGCCCCGCTTGCCGTCGAGGTCGACGAGGTGGACGCCTCGGCGCGGCAGGCCCGCGAGCTCGTCCGGCGCGGCGAGCTCGAAGTCCAGCCGCGCTGCGACGGCGGCCACGCCGCTGACGCCGTCCTTCGCATCGGCGTGCTCGGCGCGCGCACCGGTCTTCGGCGCCTCGGGGCTGAGGTCGACGACCTTCGCGCCGCGCGGGGTCGGCGCCGCCACGTCGGAGTCCGCGACCGCGCCGTAGGAGATGTCGGTCGCCCGCAGCTCCAGCACGGGACCGGACTGGCCCTGGGCGTAGACCGCCGCTCGCAGCGGCACGCCGGTGACCGCGTCCCACGCGACCTCGGCCGCGCCGAGCAGGCCGCCGTCGTCCTTGGGCGCGATGCGCACGGTGTAGCTCGCTCGCCCGGCCGTCGGATGCGTCGGATCGGCGCCCGAGATCGTCCACATCCTCGCGAGGCGGTCCAGCGCGTCCTGGATCCTCGCGAGCGTCGGGTTCTCGTGCGCGTGTGCGGGCTTGCCGGCCGCCCGCTCGGGAAGCGTCGCCCTGTAGACCGTGTTCGAGGCCGCGTCGAAGAGCGTGACGTGGGTCTCGTCGACGGTGATCTGCGCGTCGCCGGAGCCGGACTGCAGCTCGAGGCGCAGGCGGCCGTCCTTCGCCAGCCACAGCCGCCCGTCGCCGCCGGAGGTCAGCGCGGACGAGGTCCCGGGCAGCGCGCCGGAGGGCAACAGGTTGTTCTTGAACGTGATCCGCGCGGTGACGCCGTCGGGGTCCGGGGCGCCGATCGCGTCCGAGATCGCCCGGGCGAGCGCCTTCGGCGCCGCGATCGGGCCGGATCCCGTCAGGGCGGCCTGGGCGATCGCGGCGGTGGTGACGAGCACGCCGGCGCACGCGAGAATCGCCAGCAGTCGCCGGGTCGAGGTGGTGCGCAGTCTTCTCATGAGGACGTTGTACGGCTCGAGCTTGAGAGATCTCTGAGCGCCGGCAGCTCGATCTCGAAGCGCGCGCCGTCGACGCAGACGCTGCCGCCGTGGCGCTCGGCGATCGCGCGGACGATCGCCAGCCCCAGCCCCGATCCCTCGCCGCGGGCGCCGGGGGCGCGCCAGAAGCGCTCGAAGACGTGCTCGGCGCTTTCGGGGCCGGGGCCGGGGCCGTCGTCGCTGACGCTGATGCGCGCGCGATCGTGATCGCGATCGCGGCCGACGGTGACCGTGATCCGCCCGTCGTCGGGCCCGTGCGTGCGCGCGTTGCGGACGAGGTTCGAGACGGCGCGCTCGAGCGCGTCCCGCTCGCCGGTCGTGCTGACGCCCTCCGCCCCCGCCTCGACGACGACGACGGCGTCTCGATCGGTGGCCGCGACAGCGCGTGCGACGGCTTCGAGCGCCACCGGATCGCCGTGCGCGGGTGCGGCGGCGTCCTCGCGTGCGAGCGCCAGCAGGTCGTCGAGCAGCGCGCTCAGCCGGGCGGCGTCGGCTTGGATGTCGGCGATCGTCGCCGGATCCGCTCCGTGGCGGGCGACATACGCCGCGTTGCCGCGCAGCGCCGTCAGCGGCGTGCGCAGCTCGTGCGAGGCGTCGGCGACGAAGCGCTGCTCGGCTGCCCGCGCGCGCTCGAGCGATGCGAGCATCGCGTTCAGCGTCGCGGCGAGCTCGCCGACCTCGTCGAGCGCGGCCGGCACGGGCAGCCGCGCCGAGCCGTCGCCGCTGCGCTCGATCGCGCGGGCGCCGCCGGACAGCCTGCGCAGCGGGCGCAGCGCCCGGCCGGCGAGCAGCGTCGCCAGCAACGCCGCGAGCGCGGCGGCGACGAGCGCGCAGACGAGGATGATCCTGCGCGTCGTCGCGAGCGTGCCGTCGATGTCCGAGGTGGTGCCGGCCACGACCACCGCGCCGCCCGCCGCCGCGCCGGCGCCGAGCTCGCCGAGCGGCGCCGCGTACAGGCGGATCGGCGAGCTGCCCAGCGCGCCGTCGCCGTATCCGGCGCGCCGATCGCGCAGCGCGCGGCGCAGCGCCGGGCCGGCGGGGAGCACGCGACCACCGAGCCCGCCCGAGCGCGCGACGATCCGACCGCGGCGATCGAGGACCTGCACGAACAGCGCTCCGCCGGTGATCCGCCCCTCGAGCGCGCCCGGCGCCGTCAGCAGCTCGGGCGTCGACGCGGCGACCCGCGCGACCTCGACCGCGCGCGAGCGCAGCGAGCGATCCAGCGATCGCGTGAGCTGTGCGCCCAGCAGCGCCGAGACCGCGACGCCGAGCAGCGCGACCGCGACGACGATCGCCACCGCCGCGGCCGCGGCCACGCGCGCGCGCAGGCTGATCCGGGCGTTCACGAGCGCAGCTCAGCCATCCAGCCGGAAGCCGACTCCCCGAACGGTGTGGATCAGCGGCGGATCGCCGAGCTTGCGCCGCAGGTAGGCGACGTAGCGGTCGACGACGTTGGCGCCGGCCGCGCTGCCGGCGCCCCAGACCTCGTCCAGCGCCTGCTCGCGCGTGACGACGGTTCGCGCGTTGCGCACGAGCAGCTCCAGCAGCTCGGCCTCGCGGCGCGTCAGCGCGAGCTCGCGGCCGCCGCGCCGTGCGATCTGGCTGCGCGGGTCGAGCGTCAGGTCCGCGAACGCGAGCGCGTCGCCGTGCGGCTGGTTGCGACGCAGCAGCGCGCGGATCCTCGCGGTCAGCTCGTCGATCTCGAACGGCTTGACGAGGTAGTCGTCGGCGCCCGCGTCGAGGCCGGCGACGCGCTCGGACAGCGCGTCGCGGGCCGTCAGCAGCAAGATCGGGACCGGCAGGCCCTTCGCCCGCAGCCGCCGCGTCACGGCCAGCCCGTCCATTCCGGGCATCGCGACGTCGAGCACGACGACGTCCGGCAGGCAGCGCTCGACCTGCGCCAGCGCGAGCCCGCCGTCCGCAACGGCGCAGACGTCGTAGCCCTCGGCGCGCAGCGAGCGCTCGACCATCCTGCGAATCGGCGCGTCGTCGTCGACGAGCAGGACGGCAGCCTCGGACATGCCGACCGAGTCTACGCCGGGGCCCGGGGCGCATCGCCGACGCTCGGCACGGGACACTTACGCGGCCATGACATCACATGCTCCCACCGGCGGACGCGAGCGATCGCGCTCCGAAGGCGCGTCGCGCCAGCTCGTCTCGGTGGTCGCACCGGTGTACGACGAGGCCGACGGCATCGCGGAGTTCCACGCCCGCCTCAGCGCTGCGCTCGCCGACGAGGACTACGAGCTGATCCTCGTCGACGACGGTTCGAGCGATGGCAGCGCCGAGCTGATGGAGGAGCTCGCGGCGGCCGATCCGCACGTGCGCTGCGTGCACCTGTCGCGCAACTTCGGCCACCAGGCAGCCGTGACGGCGGGCATCGACATGGCGCGCGGCGACGCCGTCGTGACGATCGACGCCGACCTGCAGGACCCGCCCGAGATGATCCCGACCCTGCTGGCGATGTGGCGCGCGGGCAACGACGTCGTCCACGCGGTGCGTCACGTGCGCCCCGGCGAGCCGCGGCTGCGGCTGTGGGCGATCCGCGCGTTCTACCGCGTGTTCGCGCGGATGTCGCGGCTGCCTGACTTCCCCGGCAACTCCGGCGACTTCCGGCTCATGAGCCGCGCCGCCGCAGACGCCGTCCGCGCGCTGCCCGAGCGCGTGCGCTTCGTACGCGGGCTCGTCTCGTGGGTGGGCTTTCGGCAGGTCAGCGTCCAGTACGAGCGCGACGCGCGCTTCGCGGGCCGCTCGAAGTACCCGTTCTCGAGGCTGCTGCTGCTGGCCGTCGACGGCGTCGTGTCGTTCTCAGCGGTGCCGCTGCGCTTCGCCGCGGCGCTGGGCCTGATCTTCTCGACCGTGTCCTTCCTGGCCATCCCGATCGTCATCGCGCTGCGTCTCGCCGGGCTCTACGAGGTCTCGGGGATCGCATCGATCCACATCCTCGTGCTGCTGATCGGCGGCATCCAGCTCGTGTTCCTCGGGATCCTCGGCGAGTACCTCAGCCGCAACTACGACGAGAGCAAGGGCCGTCCCGTGTACATCGTCCGCGACCCACCGCCCAAGCGCGACTGATGGAGCCCGACTTCTACCCGGCGTACTTCCGGCTCGAGGAACGCCACTGGTGGTTCGTCGGGCGCCGCGCGATCCTCCTGCGCGTGCTCGAGCAGCACGTCGGCCGCAGCGCGCGACCGGTCGACGTGCTGGACTTCGGCTGCGGCACCGGTGCCTGGCTGACGCTCCTGCAGCGCTTCGGGCCGGTGCGCGCGGTCGACGGCGACGAGGCCGCCGTCTCGTTCTGCCGTCAGCGCGGGCATACCGACGTGCGCCACGTGCCCGCCGGAGCGCCGTTGCCGTTCGCGGACGAGTCCTTCGATCTCGTCACGTCGCTGGACGTCGTCGAGCACATCGAGGACGAGGACGGCGCCCTGCGCGAGCTGCATCGCGTGATGCGCCCCGGCGGCCTGCTGCTCGTGGCCGTGCCGGCCTTCATGTTCCTGTGGGGCGACCAGGACGAGATCTCGCGGCATGTCCGCCGCTACACCGACGCGTCGCTGCGCCGAGCGCTGCGCCGCGCCGGCTTCGTCGTCGAGCGCTCGAGCTACTTCAACACGTGGCTGTTCGCTCCGATCGCGGCGCTGCGGGTCGCGCGCAGGCTGATCCGCAGCCCCAGCGCGCAGAAGACCGACTTCGACGTCGGACCGGCGTGGCTGAATGGCGTCCTGGCGCGGTTGCTGGCGTCCGAGGCCGCCGTCGTCGGCCGCTGCGGGCTGCCGTTCGGCGTGTCGCTGCTGGCCGTCGCGCGGCGCGGATGAACCTTGCTCAGCTCGCGCGCTTCGGGACCGTCGGGATCATGCAGAACTCCCTCAACGTCGCCGTGTTCGCCGCCCTGCACGGCGCGGGCGCGAGCTACGGCGTGAGCGCGGTGCTCGCGGCCGTCGCGGCCTGGATCGCGAGCTTCGTCGCGCATCGCGGCTGGACGTTCGCGGGCAGCGCGAGCGGCAGGATCGGTGGGCACGTCCTGCGCTACACCGTCGTGTTCGTCGGGAGCGTGCTGGTCGGGCTCGCGATCCTGGCGCTGCAGGTCGAGGTCCTGAGCGTGCCGGCCGTGCTTGCGCAGGCGATCGCGATCGTGATCGTCGCGCCGGCGAGCTTCCTGACCCAGCGGCGTTGGGTCTTTGCTTGAATCGTCCGCGGATGCCACGAATGCCGAGCGCGTCGCAAGCATCCCTGCCCTCCGTCCTGCGCCTCCGCGGTACCTCGGCCGGCGGCGCCGCCGCGCTGGCGCGACTGACCGGAGCCTGGCCGGGCAGAGTGGCGCTCGCGGGCGCCGTCGTGGCGTCGTCGATGCTCGCCGCCGGCGCGTCCTCGCGACGGCTGCTGTTCTTCGTCCCGGCCAGCCTGTCGGGCTTTCCCGAGTGGATGCGCGGTCCGCTGTCGGAGCTCGACCTCGCCCTCACTCCGCTGTCGGGCTCGCTGCTGGTGCTCGTGCTGTGCGGCTGCTACGCGCTCGCGCTCGTCAACGCCCGCAGCCTCGGCCTGCGTTGGGTGCTCGGCGCGATCGGCTGCGCGCACGTCGCGTTCATGCTCGCCGCGCCGCTGTACTCCGCCGACATCTTCGGCTACGTCGACTACGCGCGCCTGGCGGTTCTGCACGGCATCGATCCGTATGCCCACGGCGCCGCCGCCGCACCGCACGACGAGGTGCACCGCTACGTGCGCTGGCGCGACGTCGGCTCCCCCTATGGGCCGCTGTTCACGATCGCCAGCTATCCCCTGGCATGGCTCGACGTGCCGACCGCGTTCTGGGCACTGAAGGCCGGCGCGTGCGCGGCGAGCCTGGGCTGCGTCGCGCTCGTCGCGCGGATCGCGCGGCAGCTCGGACGTCCCGTCGTACCGGCCGTGCTGTTCGTCGGGCTCAATCCCCTGCTGCTGGCCTACGGCGTCGGCGGCGGGCACAACGACTTCTTCGCCGTGCTGGTGATGTTGGCCGGGGTGACGCTGGCGCTCGGCGCTCGCGACGGCCGCGCCGGCGCGACGTTCGTCCTCGCCGCCGGGCTGAAGGCGCCGGCGGGCCTCGCCCTGCCGTTCCTGCTCGTCGCGCACCGCTCGCGCCGCGGCTTCGGCGCGGCGGCCGCGGCCGCGGCGGGCATCGCGGCGCTCGCGCTGCTGACGTTCGGCAGCGGAGCGCTCGGCGTCGTGCGGCAGATCGCCCACCAGCAGAGCCTCGTCGCGAGCCTCAGCGTGCCGAGCCTGGTCGCGGACGCGCTCGGCCTCGACGGCGTCACGCCGGCCGTGCGCACCGTCGACGGGCTGATCGCCGCAGCGGGACTCGCCTTGCTGCTGTGGCGCACGTGGCGCGGCATGGACTGGCTTCGGGCGACCGGCTGGGCGACGCTGCTGCTGCTCACCACGAGCGCGTGGCTCGTGCCGTGGTACGTGGTCTGGCTGCTGCCGTTCGCCGCGGTCGCGGGCGACGCTCGACTGCGCAACGCGACGCTCGCGTTCACGGCGTTCCTCGTGCTCACGCGCGTCTCGCCCTACCTCGTGTAGCGACCCGTCCGCGGCGGCTCAGTCGTGGCGCATGGCCACCGCGGGCGCCAGGCGGGCCGCGCGCCGCGCCGGGTAGTGGCCGAAGAAGACCCCGACGGCGAGCGAGCTCGCGAACGCGACGATCAGCGACGGCAGCGACAGCAGCGTCGGCCATCCGGCGAGCTTGCTGACGAGCCGCGCCGCGACCAGTCCGATGGCGACGCCGGCCAGGCCCCCGCCGATGCACAGCGCGAGCGCCTCGACGAGGAACTGCGACTGGATCCGGCCGGGCTCGGCTCCCAGCGCCTTGCGGATGCCGATCTCGCGCGTGCGCTCGGTCACGGAGACGAGCATGATGTTCATGATCCCGATGCCGCCGACGATCAGCGCGATCGCGCCGAGGGCGAGCGTCAGCGTCTTGAACGTCGACGTCGCCGCGGCGGCGGCGGTGATGATCTGCGTCTGGTCCTCGGTCGAGAAGTCCTCGCCGCCACCGTCGCCGATCTTGTGGCGGTCGGCGATCAGCGAGTCGATCTCGTCCATCGTCGAGGCGACGTCGGGCTGGGAGCGGACCTGCACGTCGGCGCCCTGGATGCTCTCGCCGCCGAACAGCACGCGCTTGGCGACGGTGATCGGCACCAGCGCCTGGTTGTCGAGGTTGTCGGGTCCGAGGTTGCCCTTGGGCGCGTAGACGCCGACGACGGTGAACTCGCGCGACAGGATCCGCACGGTCCGGCCGACCGCGGGCGCGCCGCCGAACAGGCGCCGCGCCGGCTTCGATCCCAGGACGATGACCTCGCGCCCCGCGCGGTCGTCGGCCGCGGTCAGCAGCCGGCCCTGCCCGGCGGCGTAGTTGTGCATGCGCTGGAAGGTCTCGTCGATGCCGGTGAGGATCGTGCTGGTCTGGCGCCGGCCGGAGGAGACGGTCATCTCGACGATCTGTCGCTGGCCGACGGCGGTGACCGTCGGAAGCTGCCTGACCGCGGCGAGGTCGCCGTTGCTGAGGGTGCGGTCGGTGGCCGTCATCTGCCCGTTGGGCAGGGTCACGAACTCGCCGTCGAGCAGGATGATGTTCGGGCCCAGGCGGCGCAGGTCGGAGGAGACGCCCTCCTGGGCGCCGGCGCTGATCGCGGTGAGCGCGACGAGCGACGCGACGCCGATGATGATGCCCAGCGCCGTCAGCAGCCCGCGCAGCCAGTTCGCCCGCAGCGCCTGCAACGCCATGAGGACGTGCTCGAGGCGGTTCACGGCGCGGCGGCGACGAGCGACTCGTCGGCGTTGATGAGCCCGTCGAGCACGTGCACGATCCGGGTGGCGTGCTCGGCGACCTCGCGCGAGTGCGTGACCATCACGATCGTCGCGCCCCGCGCATGCACGTCGCCGAGCACCGCGAGGACCTCGTCCTGGCTCGTCGAGTCGAGGTTGCCGGTCGGCTCGTCGGCGAGCACGACGTCCGGCCGCGAGACGATCGCGCGCGCCACCGCGACGCGCTGCTGCTGGCCGCCCGACAGCTGCCTGGGCAGGTGATCGGCGCGCTCGCCCAGCCCGACGGACTCCAGCGCTGCGCGCGTGCGCTCGCGCCGCTCGTTGCGCCCGATGCCCGCGTAGAACAGCGGCAGCTCGACGTTCTGCGCCGCGGTGCTGCGCAGCAGGAGGTTGAAGCCCTGGAAGACGAACCCGATCCGGTCGCGCCGCACGCGAGCGGCCTTCGATTCGTCGAAGCCGGCGACCTCCTCGCCGGCGATCCGGTAGCTGCCGCCGGTCGGCCGCTCGAGGCAGCCCAGGATCGACAGCAGCGTCGACTTGCCCGATCCGGACGGACCCATGATCGCGACGAACTCGCCGGCGCGAACGGTGAAGTCGACGCCGCGCAGGGCCTCGACGCTCAGCTCGCCCTGGGCGTAGCGCATGCGCAGGTCGGTCGTCTGGATGACCGCGTCGTCCATGTCGCCTACGCTCCCCCAGCAGGCAGGACGACACGCTCGCCTGCGCGCAGGCCGGAGCGCACCTCGGCGAACTCGGCGCCGCTGAGTCCGAGCACGATCGCGCGGCGGCGCAGCGCGCCCGATCGCGTGCGGACCATGACGCTCGGGCCGCCCCCCTCGCGGGCGACCGCCGCGAGCGGGATGCGGACGACGTCGCGACGCCGGGTGACGACCACCCTCGCGCTGACGCTCATGCCCGGCCGCAGCCGCCGGTGGGAGTTCAGCGAGACGATCACCGGGAAGTTCACGACGCCGCCGCTCGCGGCGCCGGCGGACGCGATGTCCCGCACGTGCCCGCCGAACTGCTTGCCGCCGAGCGCGTCCACGCCGATGCGCACCGGCGAGCCGACGCGGATCCGTCCGACGTCGAACTCGCTCAGGTCGAGCGCGATCACGAGGTGGTCGAGGTCCTCGACGCGCACCAGCGGCGTCGTCGGATCGGCGGCCGCGCCGCGCGCGGTGAGCACGCTCGTGACGGTTCCCGACGCGTTCGCCGCGACGGTCAGCCGGCGGATCTGGTCCTGCGCGAGCGCCAGCCGCTGGCGTGACACGTTGACCTTCAGCCGTGCGAGGGCGAGGTCGGTGGCGCTGGCGGGCGCTCCACGCTGGCGCAGCACGGCGAGGTCCGCGCGCGCCTTTCGCACGTCGCTGCGGGCAGCGGCGAGGATGTCGCTCGTCGGGTGGCGCAGGCGCGCGAGCTTGCGCCGCGCGGCGGTCACCGCGGCGCGCGCGACGCCGACGCCCGTCGCTCCGCGCGTGACGGTGAGGCTGCTGAGGTCCGACTCGGCGCCGGCGAGCTGCTGGCGCGCCGCGGTGACGGTCGCCGCCGGCGGCCGCACGATCGCGTCGAGCTTGCTGCGCGCGGCGTCGATGGCGAGCTGCGCGGCCGCCCGCGCGGCCGCGGTCGGCGCCGCGGGCGCGCTGGTCAGCGCGTCGCGCTCGCTCTGCGCCTTGGCGAGCTCGGCCCGTGCGAGCGCCGTGTCGGTGGCGTTGCCGGCCGCCTCGGCGTCGGCGAGCTTCTGGCGCGCGGCGGAGATCGCCAGGTCGGCGGCCTGGATCGCGGACGCGCTCGGCGCGTCGGCCGGGCGCAGCAGCGCCTCCTGCTCGAGCGTCGCTCGCGCGAGCTCCAGCTGGGCCGCCGTGAGGTCGACGCGGTCCGGCGCGCCGGAGACCGTCTCGAGCCGCTGGCGCGCGGTCGTGACGGCGAGCTGCGCGGCGGCGATCGCCTGCGGGGCACCCGTGCGAGCGCTGGAGAGATCGGCGACGGCCTTCTTGTAGTCCACCTGCGCGGCCGCGACGTCCGCGGCCAGCGGCGGCGCGACGACGCGGCCCAGCTTGGCCCGCGCGGCGAGCACGGACTCGCGGCCGGAGGCCAGCTCGGCCGCGGTCGGGGGCACGCCGCGAGCCGGGTCCTGCACGCGCCTCTGCGCGAGCTCGAGTCGGGCGGTCGACAGATCGCTGCGCGCCTGCAGGACGTTGCCGGCGACGACGCCGTCGTCGGCGATGACCGCGACCGGCTGCCCGGCGACGACGTGCTCGCCGGGCTTGACGAGGACCCGCGCGACGTGGCCCGCGACGGCCGGGAAGACCGCGTCCGCGGATGCCGGCGAGCCGCCGCCACCCGATCCGCCCGAGCCTCCCGCCGACGTGCCCGATCCGGCTGAGCCGCCGCCGGCGCCTCCGCTTGCGGGCACGGCCTGCAGCGCGGCCTCGGTCAGGGTGCTCACATGTCCGATGCCTCCCACGGTCGTGGCGACCTCGCCGCGCTCGGCGCGAACGACCTCGCCCGTGGCGGTCGGTGCGGGGTTTCCGCGCCCGCTCGCCCAGATGACGACGGCGACGATCGCGAACCCGCCGATCAACGCACTCAAGACCCGCACTCTCGTGATTGGCTTCATGGTCGGCGACGCTAGAGCCCGACGATGAGAGCTCGATGAGTGCGGCGGCGCCCCGGTCCGCGGCGTGCGGCGCGGGCCGCGGGCCGGCGCTGCCACGGTCGGCCGATCAGCCTCCGACGACGAGCGTGAGGTGCGGGTGGACGATGCCGTGGCGCGGGACGCGCACCGTCGACGGCCGCACGCGGGCGGCGCCGCCGGCACGGCCGGCGACGCGGGCGGCACGGGCCTCCACGCCGGCATGGGCGGCGACGCCGGCGGCGTGGGCCTCTCCGACGCGGGCGGCGCGAGCGGGGGCGGCGGGCTGGCGGGCCGAGATCGAGTAGCGCCCCGGCGCCAGCCGCAACCGGAACCTCGTGCTCGCCAGGACCTTCGTCGCCAGCCGCCCGTGGCGCTCGAAGCGCAGCACGGTCGCGATTGCGGGCGGATCGCACGGCTCGTCGCCGCGGCACGCCGGCAGCCCCGGCCGGGTCAACGTGCCGATCACGTTCGGCGGCCGCCGCGCGAGCGCGCCCGGCCCCAGCGCGGCGCCGATCAGCAGCGCGACGACGAGCGAGCGGCGTGCCGTGGCGCGCCGCCGAAGACGGCGCGTCATGGCCCGCCGAAGAACGCGAGCACGCGCCCGACGAGGCCGGCCTTGTCGCCCGCCGTCCCGTAGGACTCCAGGGGGAAGGCGAGGAACGCGACCTTGTAGCCGCCGGCGAAGGTCAGCGCGTCGGGCGCCCCGCTGTCGTCCGTGAACGCGGGCTGCGCGGTGCCGTTGGGCGTGATGCGGTCCTCGAACGTCCCGGCCAGGACGCTGTGGTCCAGCGCCACAGCGCCGATGCCGTCGCTCACCGGGCTCCCCGCCACCCCGTGCACGGCGTCCGTCGGCTTGTCGTTCTGGGCCTCCGTCCCGTCCCACGTGATGTGCAGGTAGTCGCGCACGAACGGCGTGGTGCCGGCGGCCTGGTCGAGGATGTCCTGGCCCGACATCAGCAGCCGTCCGCCGCCGTCGAGGAACGCCTGCAGTCGCGCCTCGTAGGGCGCGATCGGCGACGGGTAGTTGTTGGCCGTGAACCACACGACGTTCGGGTGGGCGTCGAGGTAGGTCTGCGGCAGGCCGGCGTCCGATCCCAGGTCCCACGTGTCGAAGCCCTGCCCGGCCGCCGTCAGGGCCGCGGCGTACGTCGGCTGGGCGTCCGGGTTCTGGTTGTCGTCGTCGACGAGCAGCGTGTCGCGGGTGACCGCGATCGTCTTGATCGTCGCCGCGGCGGTCACGCTCGGGCTGGCGGCGGACGTGGCCGTCACCGTCGCCGTGCTCGTCCCGGTCGCGGTGGCCGGGACGTCGACCTTCACGCAGACCTCCGCGACCTGGCCGGCGGCGAGCGCCGGCGTCGTCGTGGCGGGATGCGTGCACGTCGCGTCCAGGAACGTGGTCGGGAAGGACCCACCCGAGCTCGACAGGGCATAGCTGTCCTCGGCGAAGCCGCGGTTTCGCACGGTGACCGTGCCGAGCACGCTCGAGCCGGGACGGTTGCCGTCGGTCGGCGTCCGCGCGGCGACCGAGACGGCGTAGCGCGGTGCGATCGGCGTCGCGACCGGCGAGCCCGTCGCGACCGCGCCCTCGGCCGAGATCGCACGCAGCCCGTCGTCAACGATCGGCTTGGACCGTTCGCCGGCGTCGATGGTGACCGACAGGCGCACCGTCGCGCTGCCGCCGGCCGGGACCGTCAGCTGCGACCACGTCACGCTGCGCTCGGAAGGCTCACCGCCGCCGTCGGCGGACGCGAACGTCGTGCCCTCGGGCAGCGGATCGGTGATCGTCACGCCGGTCGCGTCGCGATTGCCGATGTTGGCGAGCGAGATCGTGTAGTCGATCGTGCTCCCCGGCCCGACCGGCACGTCGGCGGCCACCTTCGACAGCACGAGCGCCGGCGCCGCGATCGTGTCGCCGAGCCGGTAGGCGCCGCGTCCGTGCGTGCCGGCCGCGAGCGTGCGCTGGGACGGGTCGAGGTGCAGCTGCCACGTGGCGGCGTTCGGCATCCCCGATCCGAGCGCAAACCAGCTGTGGCCGCCGTCGGCCGTCACGAAGTTGCCGACGTCGGTCGCCACGTAGAGCGTGTTCGCGTGCGCGGGATCGAGGATGATCGAGTTGACGGGGCTGTCGGGAAGGTTGCCCGTGATGTTCTGAAACGACGTGCCGCCGTCGACGGTCGCGAACACGTGCCCGGGCCGGCGCGGCGTCGCGGCGTCGAAGCCGGCGTACGCGAGGTAAGCGATCCTGTAGTTGCTGCGATCGACCGCGATCTGCGTCACCGGCCGGTTGGGCAGGCGCTTGTCCGTCAGGCGCTTGAACGTCGGAGCGCCGGCGCTCTGAGCGTCGGTGGAGAGGTACACGTACCCGTCGTCGGACCCCGTGTAGACGGCGCTGCCGCCACCGACGCCGATCGCGGAGACGAAGCAGCCGCGCGCGCCGTTGGGGGCGGTCTCGGCGCAACCGCTCGTCAGGTCGCCGCTGATCGGCTTCCAGAGCACGTCGCCCGCGTTGGGCGCCTTCGCGTTGTCCGTCCGGTACAGCCGATATGTCCCGAGCAGGAGCTGCTGGTCGTCGCGCGGGTTCATGACCCACGGCACGTAGAACTCCGACCGATCCGCGAGGTCGATGCCGTTGCGGATGAACTGGTTGGAGAAGAAGAACAGGCCGCCGTCGGCGTACCGGTAGGGCGTGATGCCGAAGAACGTGCCGTAGACGAAGTTCGCGTCGTGGGGATCCACGAGCACCTGGCCACCGTCGCCGCTGGCGACGTCGAACCAGGTCGGCGAGGTCGCGGACTTGCGGACCGTCCCGTTGTCCTGGGTGCCGCCCCAGACGCGCGCCGGCACGGTCGGAACGTTGGCGATCGAGGTGAACTGCGTGATCGACAGGTCCGTGCGACCCGTCACCGCGGCCGTCTCGGGATCGACGGCGCCGTTGAGGTTGCGCCAGGTGACCGCGCTGAGGGGATCGGCGGCGCTCCGGCGCCCGCCGCGGTCGTCGCTGGACCAGACCCCGCCGTCGCTGCCGATCACGACGCGGTCGGTGTGGACGGGGTCGATCGCGACGGCGTGGAAGTCGGGGTGCTGGTCCCAGCCCAGGTTCTTCCACGTGCTGCCGCCGTCGTCGCTGCGAAAGATGCCACCGGAGGCGATCTCGTACTTGAACTGGCCGCCGACGTAGACGACGTCCGGGTGCCGCGGATCGACCTCGACGACGTTGTCGTAGCTGCACTGCTCCGCGCAATAGTCCTCGACGGCGTCGTCGCCCGTCCCCGCGGGCAGCATGCGCCACGAGGCGCCGGCATCGGTCGACTTGAACACCCGCGCCGGATGGGGCTGGCCGGCGCCGTCCGTCCACGAGAAGCCGGCGTACAGCACGGCCTTGCGCACGCTCGCGGGGTGCGACAGGCCGAGCGAGAAGCGGGTCTGACCGGCGCGCGCGACGGTGGGCAGCCCGCGCATGATCTTGTGCCAGGAGCGCCCGCCGTCGCTGCTCTTGTAGATCGCGTCGCCCCACACCGTCCCGTAGAGGGTGTTCGGCTGGCGCGGGTCGATGTCGACGTCCGTCGCGCCGTTGGCCTCCGAGCCGGTGTTCTTCAGCAACCGCCAGGTGACGCCGCCGTTGCGAGACTCCCAGAAGCCGTAGCGCGAATGCGCCGGAGGCGTGACACGGCGGATGCCGCCGCGGCCGCGCAGCACGGACGCGTAGAGATGGCGCGCGTTGCGCGGGTCGACCACAAGGCCGGAGATCGCGACGCCCTGGAAGTAGTCGCCCGAGACGTGCGACCACGTCTGCCCGCCGTCGGTCGACTTCAGCACGCCGTTGCCGAAGTAGCTGTCGCCCGAGAGCGCGCCTTCGCCGGTGCCGGCGTAGATCACCCGGTCGTCGGAGGGCGCGATGGCGAGCTTGCCGATCGACAGCGACGGGAGGCCGTCGCCGTGCGGCGACCACGTCCGGGTCGCGGCGTCGTAGAGCCAGATGCCGCCCTGCGCGGCACCCAGGACGATCTGGCCGTTGCTGGGCCGGATCGCGAGCGCGCCGATGCGCCCGCTCACCGCGCTGAAGATCGGCGTGCTGCGGGTGACCTGCACGATCGGGTTCGGCCCGATCGCCGACCACGTACCGTCGAAGACCGCGGGCGGCGAGCCTGCCGCGGACCGCTTGAGCTTGCGGGCGTGGTCCTCGGCCTTCGCGCGCTGTGCGCCGGCCTGCTGGGTGCTGAGCGGCCGGTCGCCGGCCGTGTGACGGGTCTCGAAGAAGAAGTCGCGATGCAGAAGCTCCGCCTCGGACTCCTCGTCGACGGGCAGCGGCTTGGCGCCCGGCAGCAGCATCGGCGTGTCGCCGGTCGGCGCGGGGGGATGTGCTCCCGCAGGCGCGGCGGCGAGCACCGCGAGCGCGAGCACGGTCGACACCACGCGCACCTGCAACCCCAGCGCCGTGTGGATCATCACCGAGCTCCTTCGAACTGCACCCCGGAGCCGGGCCTCTCCCGGCGCCCATCGGCGCCCATCGGCGGGGGACTTACGCACTTCGCGGGCCGCCTGTCAAGGATCGCGGCGCACGGCGGCGCGTGCCGGCGTCGCTCCGTCATCCGCTGGCGTCGCTGCCGGCGATCCCCGGTGGCGCGGCGTCGAGGTTCTCCTGGGTACGACGGCGGTCGGCGCCCCAAGCGGTGGGCGCCGACCGCGAACCCGCGCCGGGTTCAGTCCTGCGCCACCTCGAACGGGTCGTCGTGGCCTCCGCCGGAGCCTCCGCCGCCCCCCGCGCCACCGCCGTAGTCGCCGTTGTCGCCGGAGTCGCCGTAGTCGCCCGCGTCGCCCGGGCCGCCGTAGTCGCCCGTGTCGGGATCGCTCGTGTCGCCGTATCCGGGGTCGCCGTAGTCGTCGACGTTGCCTGAGCTGTCGATCGGCGGCAGGTCGATGTCGTCGACGTCGCTGTCGTAGCTCTCCGCGACGGCTTGCTCGCAGCCGGGATCGGTGCAGCCCTGCAACTCCTGGATGAACCGCTCGAAGCGCTCGTCCTGCGCGCGGTCCCACGCATCCTGGCCCGCGACCTCGACCACCTTGCCGTAGAGCCAGGCGAGGAGGTCACACCCGAATCTCGGGCTGGCCTCGCAGACGCTCGCGAGATCGCTCTTGAACTGGTTGTCGCAGTCGCTCCTGCTGGCGCCCGAGTCATAGCAGTTGTCGTGGCTGTCGCAGGCTCCGAGGAAATCGTTTCCGAGCGGGGCGTTCGGGATGAACGCGCCGATCCCGTCCGCTGCGCCGCATCCGTTCGGCCCGTAGGCCGCCGCCGGAGCGGTGGTCAGCGTGGCGGCGAGCGCGAGCGTCGCGAGCGTGGCGGAGAACGCCGCCACGATCGTGGTCCGTACTCGAGCGCGGAGGCTCGCGGCCCGTCGATGTGAGTGAACGTGCATGGGATCCTTCCCTTCGGATGTGGGTGAGAGCTGCTGGTGACGCGGTTCGTCGTGAACCATCTGTCGAGCGCGGAGCGGTGATCGGTTCGATGCGTCGTTTCAATCGTTGGCTACGGCCGTGCTTCGGCGATCGGTTCAGTGTCCCCGGGCTCGCCGCGTCCGGCCATGGGAGACAGCAGGTGTCGGTGGGTGCGGCTGAGGGCATCGACCGGGGTACGGCTGAGGGCATCGAACGTTCGTCCGGTCGCGCCCCGCTCGGCGCCTATGCGGCCGGGGGCTTCGCGAGCTGGGTGGGGAGCATGCCGGGCGGTCCGATGATGTCGATGCCGGCCGCCGCGCCGAGCGCGATCGCGCGCTTGATGTCCAGCGGCTCGGTGACGACCGGCAGCTCGCGCCTGGGCGCGAGCGTCCCGAAGTTGCGCACGAAGTCCTCGAATCCGGCGGGCGTGCAGACGCCGAGCATGCGCACGTCGCCGTCGCCGGTGTGCTTGAGCATGTGCGGCACGCCGCGTGGCAACAGCAGGAAGTCGCCGGCGTGCAGGACCGCGATCTCGTCGCCGTACCAGACCGTGATCTCCCCCTCTTTGAGGTAATAGCCCTCCTCGGCGTCACGGTGCACGTGCAGCGCCGTGGCGAAGCCGGGCGGCCCCCACACGTCGAGCACCGAGTATGCGCCGTCCGTCTGCTCGCCGGTGACGAGGATGTCGATCAGCAGGTCGAGATACCAGATGGACTCCATGGCCTTCCCCTTGCACCGTGTTGGACCGCCCGCGGGCGCGCGCGTCAAACATAGCCGCACCACGGGGGCGCATCTAGAGACGCGCCGGACGTCTCGGCGAGCATGTGGTGAACGCCAAATGTCTCCGCAGTTCACACCGAAAATCAGCGCGTCGTGACACGGTCGCCTCAGCGGGCGGTCTACTTCTCGACGAAGACGACGTCCAAGACGTCGGCCATGCTCGGCGCCATGTGCTCGATCGCACACGACTCGGGCCCCGGCGGGTCTACGGTCGCTCGCGCAGGACGTCCGAAGAGATCGAGGCTCGCATTACGTCACCGCCGAGTACCGCCGACCGAGCCGCTGCGGCGCCGCCGCAGACGCGGCTCGTCGGGCGTGAGCCGGAGCTGCGGGCCGTCGAGGATGCCTTGGCACGGCTCGCCGGCTCGCGCGCGGGCTGGCTGGCGCTCAGCGGGGAGCCCGGCGTGGGAAAGACCCGGCTGCTCGCGGAGCTGCTGGACGGCGCCCGCGCGCGGCGCCACCTCGTGCTGACCGGACGCGGGGCGGAGCTCGAGCGCGAGATGCCGTTCGGCGTCTGGGTCGACACGCTCGACGACCACGTCAGCGCGATCGGCGAGGATGCGCTCGAGCGCCTCGTCGGCGACCGCCGCGACGAGCTCGCGCGGATCCTCCCGGGCGTCCCCGCGCCGCGGCGTGCGCACGCGGCGGCGCTGCACGACGAGCGCTATCGCGCCCACCGGGCGGTCCGGTTCCTGATCGAGCAGCTCGCCGCGTCGTGCCCGGTCGTCGTCGCGCTCGACGACCTGCACTGGGCCGACGACGCGTCGCTGGAGCTCGTCGCGCACCTGCTGCGCAGGCCCGTGCGCGGGCCGGTGCTGTTCGCGCTCGCCTTCCGCGCGGGCCAGATCCCGCCGTGGCTGGGCGCGCTCCTGAGCACCGCGACGTGCGACGGCCTGGTCAGCGCGATCGCGGTCAAGCCGCTGTCGGCGCCGGAGTGCGGAGTCCTGCTCGGCGACGGCGTCGCGCCCGCCGACCGCGCACGACTGTACGAGCTCAGCGGCGGCAATCCGTTCTACCTCGAGCAGCTCGCGAGCATCAGGGCGCGCGAGCCCGCCTTCATGAACGGCGATGCCCCGGCGACCGTGCCCGAGGCGGTCGCCGCCGCGCTGGGCCAGCAGGTCGCCGGGCTGAGCGCGGGCGCGCGGCTGCTCGTCCGCGGTGCCGCCGTCGCCGGGGAGCCCGTCGACCTCGGGCTCGCGGCCGCGACCGCGGGCATCGACGACGACCTCGTGCTGGCCGGCGTCGACGAGCTCCTGCGCACGGAGCTGCTGACGACGACCGACGTGCCGTGTCGCTACCGCTTTCGCCACCCGATCGTGCGCCGCGCGGTGTACGAGACCGCCGGCGAGGCGTGGCGGCTGCAGGCCCACGCCCGTGCCGCCGCGGCGCTCGCCGAGCGCGGCGGCTCGGCGCAGGCTCGCGCGCATCACGTGGAGCGCTTCGCCGCGGTCGGCGACGAGCAGGCGATCGCGATCCTCGTCGATGCCGGGAGCGATGCGGCTGCGCGCGCACCGGCGTGCGCCGCGCGATGGTTCACGGCGGCGCTGCGCCTCCTGCCGCAGGACCGCCGCGCGCTGCCGCGGCGCCTGGAGCTGCTGATCGCCGCCGCCGGCGCGCTCGTCGCCGCAGGGCAGCTGGAGCAGGGCCTGGACGCGCTGCTCGAGGCGCTCGCGCTCGTTCCACCGGCCGCGGGCGCGATGCGCGTGCGCCTGATCGGCGCCTGCGCCGGTTGCGAGAACCTGCTCGGCCGCCACGACGCGGCGCACGCCCGGCTGCTGCGCGCGCTCGCCGACCTCGACGGCCAGAGCGCGATCGACGCCGCGGCGCTGCGCGTCGAGCTGGCCGCCGACGCGATCTTCGACAGCGACTTCGTCGCGATGCTCGGCTGGGCCGAGCAGGCGCGCGCGACCGCGCGCGAGCACCGCCAGCCCGGCCTCACGGCCGTCGCGACCGCGCTCGTTTGCTTCGCGGCGTACACGCTCGGTCGCCTCGAGGAGGCCGAGGACGCTCGCGTGCAGGCCGCGACTGCGCTGGACTCGATGAGCGACGACGAGCTCGCGGCACACCTGGACGCGACCTACTACCTCGGCTACGCCGAGTACTTCTGCGAGCGCTACGACGACGCGATCCGTCACCTCGAGCGCGGCATCGCGGTCGCGCGCGCGTCCGAGCAGGGCCAGTTCCTCGTGCCGATGATGGTCGCCCTCGCCTTCTCGCTCGAGGTCCGCGGCCGGCTCGCGGAGGCGCGCGAGACGGCCGAGAGCGCGGTCGAGGCGGCGCGCCTGGCCGACAACCCGCAGCTGACCGGCCTGGCGCTGCTCGCCGAAGCCTGGACGGCCGCCATGAGCGGCAGGGTCGAGCAGGCCGTGCGCGCCGGCGAGGAGGCGCTGGCCAGCATCGCGGGCCTCGACGAGAGCGTGCTCACGCGGGCCAACCGCGAGACGGTCGCGGCGGCGTTCATCGAAGCGGGCGACCCCGATCGCGGCCTGCGCCTTGCGCAGGACGCCGGCGCGCCCGACTTCCCGCAGGTCGATCCGGGACGGCGGGCGTGGCTGTACGCGTTGCTGGCGCAGGCGGAGCTGGCCTGCGGCCGGCGGGCAGCCGCCGAGGACTGGCTCGTCCGCGGCGAGCGCGCGATCTGCAGCCTCGACCTGCCGCTGCGAACCGCCGCGATCCTGCACACGCGCGCGCTGCTGCTGCTCGAGGACGACCGGCCGCACGACGCCGCCGAGCGGGCGCGGCAAGCCGTCGAGCACGCGCAGTCGGTCGGCGCCACGCTGCAGGTCGCTCGCTCGCGCACGCTGCTGGCGACCGCCCTCGGCAGAACCGGGTGTCGCGAGGAGGCGGTGGCGCTGCTGCGCGACGCCGAGACGCAGCTCGCGGCCTGCGGGGCGCTGCGCCTGCGCGACGCGGCAGCACGTGAGCTGCGCAGGCTCGGACGCCGATCGGCGACGCGACAGCGCCGTGGAGCGGGAGGCGAAGGGCTCGACGCGCTCAGCGGACGCGAGCGCGAGATCGCCGACCTCGTCGCGCGCGGCCACACCAATCGCAGCATCGCGGCGCAGCTGTTCGTCTCCGACAAGACCGTCGAGAGCCACCTGACGAACGTCTTCGCGAAGCTGCGCGTCGGCTCGCGCGCCGAGGTCGCCGAGCGCGTCGGCCGCGCGCGCGCGGCCACGGCCTGACGCCGCCCCGGCATCGAGGCACTCGCGCCGAGCTGATCGTCGACCCGGGCGTCCTCTTCCGCACGGCGGCGCGTGATGACGATCGCGGGCCCGCCCGGCGTGGACGCGAGCGCGGATCCCTGAGCAGCGACCCCGCGGACGCTGTACCGGGGGTTCCCGGATGGTCGCGGGCGGCGCGAGATGCGACCTTGCGCATCACCCCACCCACGAGCATCGACCGCAACCACACGCGAGAGGAGGTGAATTGCTGTGAAGAAGATCAAGCTGGAGATCCGGGAGCTGGAGCGCCTCGAGACCACCCTGACGTGCCGCGTCACCTGCGGCTGAGCACCACCGCCACTCCCTGGACCCCCGCGGGGCGCGGGCCCCCGGCCCCCGCCCCGGTATATCGAAAGGACTTACCATGAAGTACCCGAAGGTCAAGCGTGCGATGGGCGCGGCACGCGTCTCCAAGACGCAGATCATCCTCGGTGCCCGGCAGTGGGGCATCGGCGCCGTGCTCACCGACGATGCCGACGAGACGCTCTGGACGCTCCTGAGCCTCATGGACGGCTCGCGCAGCCGCGCCGCGATCGTCCGCGAGATGACCTCCCGGCGCCCGGACCTCGACGGCGCGAGCGTGCTCGAAACCGTCGACGCGCTGGTCGCCGAGGGGTTCGTCGAGGACGCCGCGACGCCGGTGCCGGCGGATCTCGAGGCCGGGGAGCTCGAGCGCTACGAGCGCAGCCGCCAGTACTTCGCGTGGATCGAGCGGGCTCCTCGTCCGTCGCCCTGGGACGTCCAATGTCGTCTGAAGCGCGCGCGCGTGTGCGTCATCGGCATCGGCGGAGCCGGGGGCGCGGTCGCCGCCAGCCTCGTCGCCACCGGGATCGGCCGGGTCACGTGCGTCGACCACGACACCGTCTCGGTGTCGAACCTCAACCGCACGTTGCTGTACTCCGAGCAGGACGTCGGCCAGCGCAAGGTGGACGTCGCCGTGCGGCGGCTGCGCCAGCTCAACCACCATGTCGACATCCGCGGCCTCGATCGCAGGATCGGCTGCAGCGCGGACATCGACGAGCTGATGGTCGATCAGGATCTCGTCATCCTGTGCGCCGACGAGCCACGCGTCCTGATCGGGCAGTGGACGAACCGGGCGGCGCTGCGGACGCACGTCCCGTGGCAGATCTGCCTCTACGACGGCCCGATGGTCGTCAGCGGCATCTTCGTGCCGGGGAGCACGGCGTGCTGGGAGTGCATTCCCGGCAGCGAAGGAGGCTTTCCCGGCGCGCCCAACCCCGAGCTGCTCGACGGCGAGGCGCCGAACGCCGTCATCGCGCCGTCGGCGAACCTCACCGGGCACACCGGCGCGCTGCTCGCGACGTACTTCCTCGCGGGACTGCCCGCGGGCGCGGTGGGCCGGATGTTCCACCACAGCCTGACCCAGCTCGACCACGCCTACTACGTCGACCCGACGCCCGAGCAGTGCCCGACGTGCGGCGCCACGGCCGGGCAACCGCGCTACGAGCGTGTCGGCGTCGCCGAGCAGGAATGGGAGCGTGCGGCGTGAGCGCCACGCCCGGCGCCGCGACGGAGCTGACGGACGACAGTCGCCTGGCGCTCGTCGCGCTGACGATCGTCGGCGAGCACGACGAGTTCGTGGTCGGGGAGCCCGCCACGGGAAGGTTCTTCGCCGTCCCGCCCGAGGGCGTCCGGGTGCTGGAGGGACTGCGCGACGGCAAGACGATCCGCGAGGCCGCGAGCGCCGCCTCCAGCGCGCAGGAGAGCCTCGACGCGCTCGACTTCGCGCGCGTCCTGCTGGGTGCCGGCTTCGTCACCGAGGTCGACGGGCAGCGGGTCCGCGCGGCGGGCGCGACGGACGGCGTGCCGGAGTTCAACCGCATCGCAGGCCGAATCGGGCGCCTGTTGTTCTCCACGCGCGTCGCGGCGGCCAGCGGCGCGCTGCTCGTCCTCGTCGTCGCCGCGTTCGTCGCCGAGCCGGCCATGCGGCCGAGGTTCGAGAACCTGTTCATCGCCCCTTCGCCGGCGGTGTCGTTCGCCGTGATCTTCGCGATGACGATGGTGAGCGCGATGCTGCACGAGCTCTGTCACTGGTGGGCGACGCGCAGCCTCGGCGCTCCCGCGCGCATCAGGCTCAGCCGGCGCTTCTACATCCCCGTCATGGAGACCGACATCTCGGGCTTGTGGGGCCTGCCGGCGCGGCTGCGCTACGGGCCGTTTCTCGCCGGCATGGTCTTCGACGTGCTCGTGCTCGCCGTCGCACTCGCGCTGCGGCTCGGGTGGTCGTACGAGGTCGTCGACCTGCCGCCGACCGTCGTGCGAATCCTGGCGGCGCTCGTGACGCTCAAGGTCTTCGAGATCATGTTCCAGTTCCTCGTGTTCCTGCGCACGGACCTGTACGCGGTCATGATCACGGCGCTGGGCGCGCGCAACCTCGATCGCGTGACGCGGCTGCGGCTGAAGGTGGCCTTCCGCGTCGCCCGCCCGGCCGACCGCGCGGAGCTCGAGGCGGCGCATCCGCGCGACCTCGCCGCCAGCCGCTGGTACGCGGTGTGCTACGGGCTGGGCGTGCTGTGGGCCGTGTGGTTCTTCAAGGCCTGGTTCTATCCCGCCACGTTCGTGGTCTTCACCTGGATGGCGAGCACGCTGGGCAAGGCGCCGCTCGGCAGCGGGTACTGGTGGCAGGCGGCGATCGTCGCGGCGCTCGTCAGCATCGACGTGATCTGGCCGGTCGCCGTGTACCTGCGACAGCGCGCGGCGCGCCGGGTCGGAGCGCTGTCATGAAGCGGTTGTGGGAGAACCTCGCGCACTACGGCGCGCTGGCCGTGCTGCTCGCGGTCGTCGGGTCGGGCCTGGCGGCGATGGAGATGCTGCCGGGAGTGCACCTGGCCGAGGGCTCGCGGACCGCGCGCCCGTGTGACGAGCTGCCGGGCAAGGCGGTGCCGTCGCTCGGGGCGTCACACCTGCCTTACCTCGGAGCGAGCCATGTCGCGTACAACAGCTCGCCGCCGACGTCCGGACCGCACATGCCGTGGCTGATCGGCAGCGGCGTGTACGGGTCGACAATCCCGCCCGAGTATCAGGTTCACCTGCTCGAGCACGGCAAGGTCCTGATCCAGTATCCGGCCGGCGCCCCGTCGAGCACGCGCAAGGCCATCGAGCGCATCGCGCGCCGGCGCTCGGACGTCGTCGTCTCCGCACCCAGCCGCGACGTCCGCAGAGGCGTCGCGCTGACGGCGTGGCAGCGCATCCAGCTGCTCCCGCGGTTCGACGGCAGCCGCGTCGGGCACTTCGTCGACGCCCTGGCGGGCAGGTACAGCCACGGCTGGTCAGCCGGTGCCGACGACTGCGTGCGAGGTCGCGCCTGACGGCCGGCACGAGCCATCTGGCCCGGCCGCCCGCAAGCCGAGGGTGTTCGCAGCTAGAGCTGGCCGCGTATCGCGCCCGCCCCGTACTTCTTGGTGTGCACGTTGACGTAGTAGGCGCCGGGCTTGCGCTGGATCGCCGCGATCAGCGACTTCTTGGCCGTCACGCACCCGCTGTGCTTGGCCGGCGGGTTGCCGAAGAGCGCGACGACGACCGCGCCGGCCTTTCCCCTTGGGCCCTTGTGGATGTGCGCGGCGTTGGGCGTGCCGATCTTCGACCATGTGAGCCGATAGCAGACCTTGCCGGTTGCGCGCTTGAGGGTGATCGTGGCGCGGCCCGACCCCGTCGGGCTGCCCTTGGGCACGTCCTGCTTGCCGGTCATCTTCACTTTGATGACCTTCGTGCCCCCGCTGGCGATCGCCTGCCCACCCAGGATCACGGCGCTCACGACGAGCGCGCACAGCACGACAACGACCTTTCGCATGCCAACCTCCCGAAGTCACGGCGCCTGCGAGCGCAGGCACCCACCATCAGCCAGTTCCTGAATACCACCTGTGGTCCCTTCGGGGAAGGCCGGAATGTCAGACGCGGTCGCGGGGCGCGACCGACCCGGGGTTTCCGGCTGGGATGGCAGCGCGGGACGGCCGTGACGCGCCCCGGCCTCGCGCGGACGCCGGCGCGAGCCGGTTGCACGAACGCTTGCTCGGCGCGGCCGGAGGCGCGTCCTCGCGTAGCGTGCGGCCGGGATGCTCCGGCGACCAGGAACCATCGCGCGTCATGCTGCGGTCGCAACGGCGATCGGTGCGTGTGCGACGGTCGCCGCCATCGTCCCGGCGCCGGCCAGCGGGGACCTGTCGGGGCGCGTCTCCTCGCTGCAGGCCAAGGAGCGCGCGGCACGGGCCGCGTCGCGGTACGACAGCCGCCGGATCTCCCACTTCCGCGGGCCGATTGCCGACCTTCAGGCGCGCGAGCGTGGACTGCAGCGCAGCCTCGACATCCAGCGCCAGATCCTCGGCACGCTGCGGTTCGACTTGCGCACCGACCGCGCCCGACTGATGCGCCTGCGCCGCGGCCTCGCCCACGACAAGCT
>JAWVGK010000206.1:0-3559 GCA_033855155.1 Solirubrobacteraceae bacterium
GTTGATCGTCCGCGCGCCGAGCGAGCCGCCGAAGACGAGCACGCACGTCTCCTCGGCGCCGAGGCCGAAGCGCGCGCGGGCGCCGGCGCGGTCGGTCGCCGGGGGCGCGACGGGGCGGCCGGTCACGACGAAGCGCGGCCCGTCGCGACCCTCGATCGGGAACGCGAGGCAGACGCGCCACGCGCCCCCGGCGAGCAGCCGGTTCGTGATGCCGAGGTGGCTGTCGGCCTCCGTCAGGACGAGCGGGATCCGTCGCGCGAGCGCGGCCAGTCCGACGGGCCCGGCGACGTAGCCGCCGCCGCCGAGCACGGCGCCGGGACGCAGCTCGGCCAGCAGCCGCCGCGCGGCGAGCACGGCGCGCGTCGCGAGGCCGACCGCCCGCGCCGCCTTCAGCGGGTTGGTCCGGCTGAGGCCGGCGACGCGGATCGTGCGCAGCTCGTAGCCGGCGTCCGGGACGAGCTGCGCCTCGGCGCGCTCGCCGCCGACGAAGACGACGTCAGCGCCCGCGGCCGTCAGCCGTTCGGCGACCGCCAGCGCGGGCACCACGTGCCCCGCCGTCCCGCCGGCCGCGATCAGCACTGTCGGAGGCACCGCGGGATCCTCGCGCATCGGCCCGCTCGCCGGGCGGCCGGGGCGCAATCGTCAGGTGGCTCGTGCTGCGCGCGGCGATGTTCAGCAGCAGGCCCATCGTCGCCAGCAGCACGAGCAGGCTGCTGGAGCCCGACGAGATGAACGGTAGCGGCACGCCGGTCAGCGGCGCGAGGCCGAGCACCGCGCACGTGTTCAGCAGCGCCTGGCAGAGGATCAGCGCCGTCAGCCCGGCGGCCAGCAGCTGCTGGTAGCGCGTCGCCGCCGCCTTCGCCGTTCGCAGGCCCGCGTAGCCGATCATCCCGTAGAGCAGCAGCAGCCCGCAGATGCCGGCGACGCCGAGCTCCTCGCCGATGACGGCGAGAATGAAGTCCGTGTGCGCCTCGGGCAGGTAGAAGACCTTCTGCACCGATTCGCCGAGGCCGACGCCGAACAGCCCGCCGGAGCCGAGCGCGATCTGGCCCTGGACCGCCTGGAAGCCCGTGTTGCTCGGGTCGCCCCACGGGTTGACGAAGGCCGTCAGCCGCGAGGCGCGCTCAGGGTCGACGAGCGCGAACAGCAGCGCGAGCACGGCCGCCGCCAGCGCGATGCGGCCCAGCAGCCCCAGCGGCACGCCCGCCACGAGCAGCAGCGCGCCGAGCGTGAACGCGATCACGAGCGCGGTGCCGAGGTCCGGCTGCGAGGCGATCAGCAGGATCGCCGCGCCGCCGACGAGCAGCAGCGGACGGACCACCGACGCGCTCGTCTGCAGCCGCCGCGGGTTCGTCGCGAGCACGGCGGCGGCGTGCAGCACGAGCGCGAGCTTCATGAGCTCCGACGGCTGGAACTGCAGCGGGCCCGCCCCGATCCAGCGCTGAGCGCCGTTGATCGAGACGCCGATCCCCGGCAGCTTGACGGCCACGAGCAGCACGAACGACAGCCCCAGCAGGGCCGGCGTCAGCTTCGGCAGCAGCTCGAGGCCGCCGCGAGCGAGCAGCTGCAGCACGACGAACCCGACGGCGCCGTAGGCGAGGTACTTCACGAGGTACGCGGTGCCGTCGCCCTGGCCCTCGAGCAGCGTGCGCGCAGACGAGGCGCTGTAGACCATGACCGCGCCGGCGGCGAGCAGGCACAGCGTCGCCGTCAGCAGGATGTTGTACTCGACCGGCTTGGGCTTGCGCCTGGACCGCGGCGGGGTCTGCGGAAGGGCGCGGGGGGCGACTGCCATCGCCTTCGGCGTTCGACGCCGCCGGCCCGATCCCTCGCGGCGCCCGCTCGAGCGGCGCGTCGCGGGGCGTGCGGCGTGGACGGACGCCCGCCCCGGGGCGTCGCCTCGCCACCGTCTCGACGGATGATCGAGACCCGTGGCTCGCCTTCGTATATTGGAAGCTGCGCGGGGTGACCATATGTCACCGGACGTCGACGAGCCCCGCGCGCATTCACCCAAACACTGACAGCCACGGACGGAGGGATCAGCATGGTGAACGCCGGCTCCCCCCTTGCCGTGCGCAACCGCAGCGCCCGCCGCTCATGATCGGCTCGAGACTGCGGGAGGGACTGACGTACGCGAACGTCGTCGGCACGCTGGCGCTGTTCATCGCCCTCGGCGGCGTCTCGTACGCGGCCGTCACGCTGCCGGCGCACAGCGTCGGAACCAAGCAGCTCAAGACCGACGCGGTGACGTCGGAGAAGGTGCGCAACGGCACGCTGCGCAAGCGCGACTTCAAGGACGGCTTGCTGCCGCGCGGCAAGACCGGCGACGGTGGCCAAGACGGCCAGCCGGGCGATGCGGGCGCTCCGGGCGACCGCGGCGAGCGCGGGCTGCCGGGCGCCAAGGGCGACACCGGCCCCGCCGGCGCCAAGGGCGACGACGGGCCCGAGGGAACGGCCGGATCCCCCGGCCACGACGGCTCGCCCGGGCTGGCCGGACTGCCCGGACCCGCGGGCGATGACGGCGCGACCGGCCCCCCCGGGCAGGCGGGACCGATCGGCGCGCAGGGCCCTGGCGGTCCGGCGGGGATGCCCGGCCCAACCGGCATCGTCACGACGGCGAGGATCTCCGGCGCGATCGCGATCACGCCGCCGGCGGCCGACGTGTGGCAGTTCCTCGGCGGGCAAGCGGTCGTCTCCACGACGGCGGGACAGCGCCTGACGGCGGCGGCGATGGCCCCGATCGCGGCGGCGCTCGGGGCGCAGACGATCAAGCTCGACCTCTGTTACCAGGCCAACGGCTCGGGCGCCGCGCTGAACCCGTTCTCCATCGGCAACTGGTCGTTCGTCACGGTGACGGCGATCCGCGTCTCCCAGGCCGTCGCCGGGACGATCATCCCCGGCGCCGGCACGTGGCGGGTCGGCGTCTGCACCCAGACGATCCTGCCGCTCGACAACAACGAGAACGACTACGTCAACGGCTACGTCCAGGTGACCAACTAAGCACGCGGGCGCGTCAGGACAGCAGCGCCTTGAACGCCCGCCCGCGCGCCTCGTAGTCGGCGAACTGGTCGAAGCTCGCGCACGCGGGTGACAGCAGCACGACCTCGCCCGGCGCCGCCGCCGCGCGCGCACGCGCGACGGCCGCCTCGAGCGTGCCGCAGCGCTCGCCGCCGACCTCGCGCTCGAGCTGCTCGGCGGCCTCGCCGACGAGGTAGGCGCGGTGCGCCCCCCCGCGCAGCGCCGTGAAGTCCTGGCCCTTGCCGACGCCGCCGAGGATGAGGTGCACCGGCGCGTCGAAGCTGGCCAGCGCGACGAGCGTCGACGCGACGTTCGTCGCCTTGGAGTCGTTGACGTACAGCACGCCCGCGATCGACGCGACCTCCTCGAGGCGATGCTCGACGCCAGCGAACGTCCGCAGGGCCGCGCGCACGGCGTCGACGCCGATCCCGCGGGCGAGCGCGATCGCCGCCGCGGCCGCCGCGTTGGCACGGTTGTGCGCGCCGCGCAGGCGGATCTCGTCATGCGCGATCAGCGGCTCGCCGTCCCACCACAGCAGGCC
>JAWVGK010000207.1:0-4067 GCA_033855155.1 Solirubrobacteraceae bacterium
GTCTGGAGGGCCGATTCGAGCGTCACGTCCTGCTTGTCGGCGTAGCGCTGGACGCCGGTTTCCTCGATGTGCTGCGCCTGGCGCACGACGTCGTCCATGAGGTCGGGATGGCGATCGGCGAAGTAGGCCCCGAGCGCGTACAGCGCCGTGTCGGTGAACGGCTCGAGCTCGCGGCCGGCGCTTGCGTCGGTCAACGATGCCCTGTGGCCCGCGTGCCCAGCGCGCGCGTCACGATCAGCCTGACGACGACCTCGCGGGCCGCGCGCACCGAGGCGGGGCCGCCGCGCAGCGCCACGGCGATGTCCGGCCGCTGGACGATGATGACGGCCGTCGCGTGGAGGACGTACTTGACGCTCAGTCCTGTCGCTTCGATGGCCGCCAGGACGTCGTGCCGCCGGAGGGCTTCGCGCGCGCGGGCGGCGGCCTGGCGGCTGATCGCCGCATCGCCGGGCAGCCCCGCATCGGCGCCGGCGGTCGTGAGGGGCGCGGTGCTCACGACGTCGCGCTGTCGCACGGCCTCGTGCACGCGCGCGGCGCCCTCGCCGGACCCTGCGCCGGCGCCATCGGCACGGCGCGCGCCGCCGGCGGTATCGGCGGTCGTCTTCTTGGTACGGCCCGCACCGCCGGCGCTGTCGGTGCCCTCGCCGCGGCTCGCACCGTCAACGACGTCGTGGCCTGCGCCCGCGCCGCCGCCGTCATGGCCCGCAACCGCGCTCGAACCCGTGCCATCGCGCTCGCCCGCGGCCGAACCCGCGGTCGAGCTCGGGGGCGAGCTCGGAGCCAAGCTCAAGGCCGAGCTCGAACCCGAGTCCGGCCCCGAGCCTGACGTGTCCGCGGAGCCTTCCGTCGCGCCGGACGCCGGCTTCGGGTCGAGCGGAAGCACGTGGCTCAGGGACTCGTTGCTCAGGCCGTCGAGGTTCGGGAGCGTCAGGTCGGTCGTCGAGAGCTGCGTCAAGGCGGGACCCGCGTCGCCGGAGCCGATGCCCGCGTTGTTCAGCAACGGCTGCAGGCCGTCCGGCACGGTGGCGGCGGGCTGCAGCGACGGGTCGGCGGACGCCGGCTCGTCGGTCTGGGTGGAACCCTCGGACAGCTGCGAGCCGCCCTGCGGATCGGCCGCGGCCGGCTGTTCGACCGAGCCCGACGAGCCGCCCGTCGTCTCGGCTGTCGACGCGTCGGCCGGCCCAGCCGCCGGCGCGCTGGACGAGTCCGCCGCCGGGCTCGACGGGGTCGACGTCTCCGGCGCAGCGGTCTGCCCGGCATCCGGCGCGCGCTCGTCCGCCGCCGTATCGAGGCCCAGGTCGGTCGGCTCGTGCTGTCCGGCGCCGGCGTCCAGCGTCACGCCCACGGGCGCCGCGCGCACGGTCTGCACGAGCGACTTCGCCTGCTCCAGCGCCTGCTGCCGCGCCTGATGCCGCTCGGCCGCGGGAGCATGCGGCGCCCCCCCGACGATCGACGGCGCCGTTCGTTTGATGAAGTCCTCGACGGCGTCGTGCTTGACGGCGGCGCCCGCGCCGAGCCCCGCGACCGCCACCGTCGCAGCGGTCGCGACGGCCTTCGACCAGGCCGAGGCGGTCGACGGGTCGATCGTCGTGACGAGGTTGAAGGCCGGCGAGCCATGCACCGCGAGGACGTGCTCGGGGTCCAGGCGCCGGCGCAGGAACGCCGGCAGCGGCAGCAGCGCCGCGACCTTCGAGGCCGCCGCCGGGATGCGGGCGGCCGCGACGTCGACGCCGGCCGCGATCGCGTAGCGCCGGCACGGCTGGCAGTGGGAGATGTGGCGCGCGAGCCGCCGCCGGTCGCGCAGCCCGGCCACGCGACCCCCGTCCGCGTCGGCGATCGCGCGGACGCGCAGGCAGCGCTCGCCGCTGACGATCTCCTCGTACTCCTCGCTGAGCCGGCGGCGCGCGCGGAACAGCGTGCTCTCGACGCCGGCGCGGCTCATGCCGAGGCGCTCGCCGATCTCGCGGTACGACAGCCCGTCGAACTCGCGCATGACGAGAATGTCGTGGTGCTGCTGGGAGAGCCCACCGAACGCGCCGCAGAGGTTGTCGATCGAGAGCTTCGTCGCGATCGCCTCGTCCGGCGCGCCACCGGGCGCGGCCAGTCGGCGGTGGTCGGACGGGCCGAGCGCGTCCTCGGCATCGAGCGAAACCTCGCTCGTGTTGCGCGTGCGGCGGAACGCGTCGATGCACGCGTTCTTGGCGATCTCGTAGATCCAAGGCTTGAAGGCGATCTCGCGGTCGGTCTCGCGCATCCGCCGCAGTGCGGCGATGAAGACCTCCTGCGTGATGTCCTCGGCGCGACCGTGATCGCGGACCATCCCTCGAACGTACGCGGCGATGCGGCTCTGATAGCGCGCGAACAGCAGCTCGAACGCACGGTCGTCGCCGGCCCGCACGGCGGCTACGAGATCCAGATCATCCGTGCTCTGAGCCGCGGGCTTCGAGACCTCTGCCAGGGCTGACATGACTTCCCCAATTCATCCGAATGGTCAACGTGCCCCTACCCCGTCGCCTCGTGCGCGGAGGACCTTCGTCAGCTGCCGAACTGTACCGTCCACCGACCGTGCTTGCCAACCTGCTGCGGTACCTCGACGAGCTCCTGACCCCGGCCGCCTTCAGCGACTACGGGCCCAACGGCCTACAGGTACCCGGACCGAACGAGATCGAGACGGTCGTGACCGGCGTGTCGGCGAGCGCGCAGCTGTTCGAGCGCGCGGCCGAGCTCGACGCCGATCTCGTCATCGTGCACCACGGCATCTTCTGGTCCGGAGCGCCGCTCGCGCTCAGCCCGGCGGCCAAGCGGCGCCTGCAGCTGCTGTTCGAGCACGACATCGCGCTCGCCGCCTACCACCTGCCGCTCGACGCGCACCCCGAGGTCGGCAACAACGCGCTGCTCGCCGACGGCCTCGGCTGCACGTCGCGCGAGCCGTTCGCCATCCACAAGGGCATGGCGATCGGGGTCGCCGGGCGCTTCGACGGCGACGGCATCCCCGCGCCGCAGCTCGTCGAGCGCGTGCGCAAGCTGACCGGCCGCGAGCCGCTGGCGTTCCTCGACGGTCCGCAGCGCGTGCGGACGGTCGCGATCGTCTCGGGCGCCGGCTCGCAGTACCTCGACGACGCGATCGCCGCCGGTCACGACGCGTTCCTCACCGGCGAGCCGGCCGAGCGCGTGATGGTCCAGGCGCGCGAGGAGCAGATCCACTTCGTCGCCGCCGGGCACTATGCGACCGAGACCTTCGGCGTGCGCCGGCTCGGCGACCTGCTCGCCGAGCGCTTCGCGATACGTCACGTTTTCGTCGACGTTCCGAACCCGATCTAGCAATCCGTTTGAGCCCGTCCTCCGCGGGTGGTACAAAGGACAGGTGCTCTACACCACATAGGAGGGTCTGCCGATGCCCAATCACCTCACCCCTACGGAGCTGGCGCGCGAAGCCGGACTTGACCGCCGGGACGTGATCTCCAAGTGCATGGAGATGGGGGTACCGATCTTCCAGGGCAGGATCGACAAGACACTTTTCCTGACGAGCCTCGGCGCCGAGCAGCAGGAGCGCGAGAAGGTCAAGCTGTAGCCAACGCAGCTGACGAACGACGTCTCGCGCCCGCGCAACGCGGGCGCGCGTCGTTGACGGGCCGCCCCGGCTCAGCTCCCGGCTTCGTCGTCGAGCTGCCCGAGCAGCGCGCCGGTCGTCTGCTCGAGGATCTTGCGCCACGCGCGCGTCCTGCCCTGCTCGGCCTCGAAGTGCTTCATGACCTTGCGCACGCGCGTCGCGGAGATCTCGATGTCGTGGCGCCGGCAGATCTCCTGGAAGCGCGGGTAGCCGAACGCCAGCTGCGTCGTGACCGACTGAAAGCCGTGGCGCGCGATCTCGACGCGCGAGCCGTAGCTCATGATCGGCGTCTGGAACATCAGCTCGTCGTCGGGCTCGGGCTCGATCAGGACGATGTCGACGCCCGGGTAGCGCTGCTCCCACTGGCGCGCCATCTCGTGCAGGCGCTGGTAGGTCACCATCTTGAAGACCTGGTAGCCGATCGACGGGAAGCCCATGTCGCTGACGCGGCGCGTGC
>JAWVGK010000208.1:0-5116 GCA_033855155.1 Solirubrobacteraceae bacterium
CGAGCAGGACCGCCTTGATCGCCGCGCGGCGCTTGCGCGTCTGCATGACCAGCGCCTCGGTGGTGAAGTCCGGGCCGAGCGGCTCGACGCCGAGGCGCGCGTCGAGGAACGCCGCGAGCGCCGGCTCTCCGAGCACGAGCTGGCCCGTGCCGAAGCGGCGCGGGTCGCAGAAGCTCACGACGTGGGTCGCCGGTGTCCCTCCGGCGGTGCGGTCGGCGGAGCCGGCGGAGCGGACGGAGCCGGCGGAGCGGACGGAGCCGGCGGAGCGGGCGGAGCGGATCGAGCCGGCGGAGCGGGCGGAGCGGATCGAGCCGGCGGAACCGGCGGAGCCGGCGGAACCGGCGGAGCGGACGGAGCCGGCGGAACCGGTGGAACCGGTGGAGCCGGCGGACCGGGCGGATCCGGCGGGCGGAGCGTCGTCGAGCTCGAAGCGCACGCGCACGTAGCGGGCGTCGGCCGGAGCGTCGTAGAGCAGCGTGCCGGTCATGCGCAGGTGCAGCAGCAGGAAGACCTCGTCGCTTACCTCCCAGACGAGGTACTTGCCGCGCCGTCCGAGACGCTCGAGCGCGCGCCCCTCGAGCGCGTCGACCAGCTCGCTGGGCGCAAGCGGCGCGCACCAGCGCGCGTCGAGGATCTCCAGGCGCCTCAGCGTGCGCCCCTCAACGAGCGGTGCGAGGCGGCGGCGGATCGTCTCGACCTCGGGCAGCTCGGGCATCGCGTCTGAGCCTAGGCGTGCGCGCGGACACGGGGGTGCGTGGGGTTTTGGCCGCCACAGCCACCAGAACCCCACACACCCCCGGCCGCGCTCAGGCCACGGGCTTGGACAGCCGCAGCGAACGCATCACTGGGGCGAACGTCTGCTCGTCGACGCGCGCGAACGCCTTCGGCGGCGCGAACGCGTCGACGACGACCTCCAGGCCGCGGCCGTAGGCGTGCAGCGAGCGCACCGCCCGCCGCTCGCCGTGGTTGGTGCCCTCGCCGAGCAGCTCGACGGCGCGCATGCCGCGCCTGAGCACCAGGCGCGAGGACCGCAGCTCGAACGTCGGGTCGCGCCGCTTGACCTGCGCGACGAGCGCCAGGCGCGCGGCGTGCAGCTGCGCGCGCGTCTCGGGAAGCGGCTCGGAGCGCGCGTAGCGCCAGACCGCCATCTGCCCGTCGCCGATCGCGATCGTCGCCAGCTGCGAGCCGGTGCCCTGGACCGACCGCCAGTTCGTCGGCACGCGCAGGCTGACGCCGTCGACGGCGTACTTCAGGACGCGAAAGTGCTTCGGCGCCGGGATCCGGCCGGTCGACGGCGCGGGCGTCCGGCTGTTGCCGCAGCCCGCGAGCACGATCGCGAAGACGATGATCAATCGGGCCGGGCGCACCGGCCGCATTGTCTCAGTCGGCGGGCGGCGGGCCGCCGTGCGCGCGCGGGTGCGCCTTGAAGTAGACGTCCTTGAGGCGGTCGGCGGACAGGTGCGTGTAGATCTGCGTCGTCGCGACGTCGGCGTGACCGAGCATCTCCTGCAGCGAGCGCAGGTCGCAGCCGCCCGCGAGCAGGTGCGTCGCGAACGTGTGGCGCAGCGTGTGCGGGCTCATCTTGCCTTCCAGGCCGGCCGTGCGGGCGTGGCGCTGCACGATCTTGTACAGGCCCTGGCGCGTCAGCCCGTTGCCGCGATGGTTGACGAACAGGTGGCGTTCGTCGCGCAGGCCGACGAGCTTCGTGCGCCCGTGCTCGAGGTATGTGCGCAGCGCCGCGACCGCCTCTCGCCCGACCGGGATCAGCCGCTCCTTGGAGCCCTTGCCGCGCGCACGCAGGACGCCGACGCGCAGGTCGACGGCGCCGACGGTGAGGTCGACGGCCTCGCTCGCGCGCAGGCCGCAGGCGTACATGAGCTCGAGCATCGCGCGGTCGCGCAGCGCCGCCGGGTCGCCGCCCTGCGGCGCGGCGAGCAGCAGGGCGACCTCGTCGCGGCTGAGGACCTGCGGCAGCTTGAGGTTCTTGGGCGGCGAGCGCAGCTCTGCGGTGGGGTCGTGGACGATGACCTCCTCGCGGCGCAGGTGGCGGTAGAACGAGCGCAGGCACGCGGCCTTGCGCTGGATCGTCGCCGGCGCGACCGGCGGGCGCTGCGGCCCTCCCGCGGCGAGCCCGGACAGGAAGCTCGCGAGCTCGGCATGCCCGAGCGTCGTCGCGACGAGCTGCTCGCGCACGAGGAAGTTGCCGAACTGCAGCAGGTCCGAGCGGTAGGCCTCGAGCGTGTTGCGCGACAGCCCGCGCTCGAACTCGAGGTAGGCGAGGAAGTCGAGCACGTGGTGCTCGAACGGTCGCGTGGTCGTGACGCGGGTGACGGCCATGCGGGCCTCTTCGCCGCGGCCCGCGGCCGCACCTTTGCGGTGCAAGGGGCCATGCGCGCGTCAGAGCCGCCGGCGCAGCCACCCGAGGCCGAGCAGCGTCTTGGCGTCGGTCGTGGCCGCGATCGCGCCGTCGAGGTCCGCCAGCGGCCAGGCGACGATCTCGATCCGCTCGCCGGGATCGGGCTCGACGTCGGACTCGCGCAGGCCGGTGGCCGCGAACAGGTGGACGAGCTCGTCGCTGTAGCCGACGGTCGGGTGGAAGGCGAGGATCGCCTCCCAGTGCTCGGCCTCGCGCCCGATCTCCTCGGCGAGCTCGCGCTTGGCCGTCTGCAGCGCCGACTCGCCGTCGACGTCGAGCTTGCCCGCCGGCAGCTCGAGGACGTGGGTTCCGAGCGCCTCGCGCGGCTGGCGCACGAGCCAGACGTGCTCGTCGTCGTAGGCGACGATGCCGGCGGCGTCGGTGCGGCGGACGAGCTCGCGCTCGACCTCCTCGCCGTCCTCATGGCGGAAGCGCTCGACGCGCACGCTGAACTGCGAGCCCTCGAACGCCGTCTCACCGCCGAGCGGCTCGATGCGCTCGTCGCTCATCGGGTGGTCATCTCCGCGAGCGCGGTGCCGGCGGCGAGCGCGGCGGCGAAGAACAGCGGGTCCTCGCGGCCCATCGAGCGCGACGGCAGCGTCGTCTGCAGGTACGCGTCGAGGTCGCCGTCGCGCCGCAGCCACTCGTGGCGCGCGGGCGCGCCTGCGCCCGCGTCGTGGCCGGCCGGCACGGCGACGGCGACCGGCGCGAGCAGCAGGTCGAGCACCGTGCGCGTGTGGTGGCTGAGGCCGCGGTGGCGCGCGCGCAGGTCGCTGGAGGACATGCGCGCGACGACGAGCGTCGGGCAGCCCAGCGCGAGCGCCGTGTGGGCGGAGTCCAGCGCCTGTAGGCCGCCGTGGCCGAGCGTCGAGCCCGAGCCGAGGATGCCGGGGCCCGGGCCGGCGACCGCCGCGTCCCAGCCGAGCGCGGTGAGGCCGTGGTGCAGCGCCGCGGCGGTCGTGATCGACTCGCCGTCGGCGCCGCCGAAGGCCGCGCCGGCCGTCAGGTGGCCGGCGAGCAAGCCGTCGTCTCGCAGCTCGCGCACGACGCACGAGTGCCCGCCGGGCAGCGCCCCGCCGGCGGTCTGGACGTAGCCCAGGCGTGACCCCGGCTTGGCCTGGGCGAACGCCCAGATGAGTGGCGCGAGCTGGCCGTGCAGCGCGAGCACCGCGACGGGGCGGCCGATCGGCAGCTCGAGCGGCGCGGGCGTGCCGTCGGCGTCGCCCTCCTCGACCGGGGCGACCGCGTGCTGCAGGCTCGTGTAGTTGAGCTTCATGACGTGCGCGCGCGGGGTGCCCTCGCCCCCGAGGCCGCGCGTGAGGTTGACGTGGACGACGTCGAAGCCGCCCGAGCCGAGACCGAGCTCGACCGCCTCGACGTTGACGATCAGCTCGTCGCCGGGCTGCGCGGCGCCGACGAGGCCGACGTCGGCGATCGCCGAGCGCCGGGCGCCGTCGACGAGGATCGAAAGGCGCTGCTCCATCGTCGACGGCGGGCCGGCGACGAGCACCGTCGCGCGCCTCAGTCGGAGCATTCGTCCAGCAGCGCGAACGCCACGTCGAGCATGCCCTCGAGCGCGGCGATGCTGACGCGCTCGCGGTGCTCGTGGTTGTACTGGGTGCCGTTGGCGAGGTTCGTGCAGTGAAAGCCGTTGGACACCAGGGCGTTGGCGTCCGAGCCACCGCCGGTGCTGCGGCGCACGGGCTTGTAGCCGCAGGCGGTCAGCGCCCGCTCGGCGGCGAGCACCGCCGGGGAGTTGGCTGCGTGGCGGTAGCCATCGAACAGCCGCTCGGTCGTGACGTCGACGTCGCAGGAGCAGTGCGGCGTGTTGGCGGCATCGTGGACGTGCTCGATGAGCTCGGCCACCATCGACTCGGCCTTGGCGCGATCCAGCGAGCGCGTCTCCCCCACGATTCGGCAGCGCTCGGCGACGATGTTCGTGCCGCCGGACTGGCCGCCGTCGATGCGGGCGAGGTTCGCGGTCGTGTCGTCGTCGATGCGCCCGAGGCGCATGGCCGCGACCGCGCGCGCCGCGGCTTCGATCGCGCTGCGACCGTCCTGCGGGCGCAGCCCCGCGTGCGCGGCCTTGCCGCGGAAGTCGGCCTGGAAGCGGTAGTGCGTCGGCGAGGCGACGACGATCTCGCCGATCGGCGACGCGTGGTCGAAGACGTAGCCCCAGTCGCTGCGCAGCGACGCGACGTCGAACGCCCTGGCGCCCGTGAGGCCGACCTCCTCGCAGACCGTGAACAGCAGCTCGAGGTTGACCGGCGAGCCTTCGACGCTGGCGCGGCGCGCGAGCTCGAGCAGGACGGCGACGGCCGCCTTGTTGTCCGCGCCGAGGATCGTCTCGCCGGCGCTCTCCCAGCCGCCGTCGACGACGACCGGCTCGATCGCGCCGTCCTCGGGCACGGTGTCGAGGTGCGCGCACAGCAGGATCGTGCGCTCGCCGCGGCCCGGGATGCGCGCCAGCAGGTTGCCGCACTCCGCGCCCGCCTCGGCCGCGGCGCCGTCCTCCTCGACGTCGATGCCGATCGCGCGCAGCTCGCGCGCGACCGCCTCGGCGCAGGCGCGCTCGTGGCCGAACGGGCTCGGGATCGCGCACAGGCGCGCGAACGTCTCGTTCAGGCGGCGGCGCTCGACGTCGGAGGCGGGGCGCATCGTCTCAGCAGTTTGACGGGCGCCTGCGGGGGGCGAATCTCG
>JAWVGK010000209.1:0-10656 GCA_033855155.1 Solirubrobacteraceae bacterium
AGCTGGCCGGTCGCGTGGCGAGTCGCGGCGCTGAACAAGCGCTGTAGGACAATCGCTGCGAGCATCCTCGGGCCGCGCCTCGACGATCAGTGAAGCCGTGTCCGCAGGCGGGCTTGGCCGACACAAAGCGCCGGCTCTCGCGACCGTCACGCTGGGGCCCCAGCCGACTCGCTGGGTGCGATACTCCGTGGCCACTGCTCGCGGCGGCTAGAACGTTCCCCTGAGGCCGGGCCGGGTCGTCGGGAACGTCGCGGTCGCGACGAGGCGCTCGTCGACGATGTAACAGGATCCGATAGGCACCTCGACGCGCCGATCACGCTGGAGCGAGCGGGGGCTCCAAGGGTTTCCCGACGCGTCGCGGGTTCTCGAGCAGCGGCCCGGTGATGAAGGCGTACGCGGCTGCGGCAACCTTGGGAGGCAGGGACTCGGCTAAGGCTCGTGCGGCGGGACCGGCGATCTCGAGCCGGTAGCCCTCCTGGTTCACTCTGCTGGCGACAGTCGACCGGCGCAGCGCATGACGCCGGCGAGACCGTCGGCGTCCAGGCTGTCTCCGCTTGCGAGGGCTGCGATGCCCTCGGCGTGGTCGTGCAGCAGCTGCGTGTCGCCCAGCACCGCGATCGTCTCGCGAAGCGCGTCGTAGTCGTCTGCGCCGAGAAGGACGGCCACACGCTGTCCGCTGCGCGTGATCTCGAAGCGCTCGTGCGTGCTCGTCGCCTCCTCCACGATCCGCGACAGCTGGGCGCGCGCTTCAGCGACCGGGAGCGTCGTCATGTACAGAATTCTAGCGTACGAACCCGGAGCGGTCGATGCCCCGTCCCGGTCGGGCGAAGGAACGTCTCACAGCCGCAGATCCTCGACGACGTCGGCGAACTGGCCGCTGACGTAGAACGGCCTTCCAAACGCCTCGACGTGCGGCGCGCTGCCGCTGCGCGCGGCATGGTCGAGCGCGGCCTGGGTGAGGCTCGCAGCGTGGCGGGCGGCGGTCAGGCCGATCATCATCTCGGTCTCGTCGAACGGACTTCCGGTAAACCTCAGGAGCCGGACGTCGCAGAAGCCCCACAGGTCCCGTCCGGCGACGGTGACCGGCGCCGGCGCGCGCACGCTGTAGCGCACGCCGGTCGCGATGTGGCCGCGATGGTGCTGGTCTGACCAGGCCGACACGTCGGGCAGCCGCGGCGGGATGAAGCGGTCGCGCCCGCGGACGTCGCCGACGGTGGGAAGGTTGCCGCCGAGGAAGTGCCACGAGTTGTATTGCATCCGCGCGGCCATCGCCCACAGGCTCTCGGCCAGGCGCGCACGCTCGGCGCCGAGCAGGACGCGCGGGTGCGGCAGCACGCAGCAGTAGAACTCGCCCTGCTCGCGCGCCGCGAGACGATCCCAGGCGCAGTCGTCGACGTCGCGCGCGATCTCCGCGGGACGGCGGTGTCCGCGCGTCATGGCGACGTCGGCGTCCGCGGCGCGCAGCGCGGCGAACGCCGTCAGCGCGAGCGCCTCCTCGAGCGCCGCCGCAAAGCGCCCGCACGCTCCGGCGGTCGCGGCGACCGCGTCGAAGTACCCGGCGAGGTCGTCGGCGCCGCGCGGCCGCGGCCCGACGGCGTGCCGGGTCACGCGCAGCCACGCCCGCTCGAAGCCCTGCCGGGCCTCCTGCGCACAGTCGGGGTGCACGAACGCCTCGCGCTTGTGCAGCAGCGGCGCCGCGATCGAGCGATAGCGCTGGCGGCGCTGCGCCAGGCGGTCGCGCCGCTCGTGCGCCTGCTCGGCGAGATCGACGAGCATCGCCCAGGGATCCTCGTGCTGCGGGTCGGGCGACCGCGCGCCGCCGTCCAGTCGTGCATACGAGGCGAGCGCCGTCGTGAGGTGCAGTCGCAGGTCCGCCGGGCGCACCTGCGTCCAGTTGCGCTCCTCCCAGCGGTGCGGTCCTCCCGCGCGGGCGAGCAGGTCCGCCGCCAGCAGCGCGAAGCGCTCCTCGACGGGGCGCGCGAGCAGCTCGTCGAGCTCCTGCGGGCGAAAGACGTTGCGGGGAGCCGCCGGCAGCAGCGACTTCCCGGCGAGGTTCTCGTCGACGAAGTTGCTGAAGCGCGACGCGTCGACGTACCAGATCAGCGGGGCCGCGTGCTGCAGGTTGGCGTTGACGTGCGCCAGCAGCTGCGGCAGGCGCGACCCGTCGTCGCGCAGCTGCGACTGCCACGCCCACAGGCACGCGTCGTCGAAGCGATCGCAGGCGCGCAGCTCGTCGTCCTCGTCGCACCACGCGGCCCACGAGGCGCGGTCGAGCTCGAGCCGTGCGATCGACATGGCCTCCTCCTCGATCGCCAGCCAGTCGAAGCGCTCGCTCGCGTTGGCGGCGCCGGGACGCGCCGCCACGGGCTCGCCGAGCCGCACGCGACCGTCCCGGCAGACACGCACGTCGCTCGTGGCCCAGGCGGCGCCCACGCGCTGCGGCGCGGGCGCCGCCGCCGAGGCGTGGCGCCACAGCGCGCGCTCGCGCCGCGGCATCGCCGCCACCGCGACCTGCGGGGAGACGCGCCCCGCGAGGCCGAGCACGTGCGCCGTCGCCGAGACGGGGTCTGCGATCTGCAGCGCCTCGTCGACGAGCTGTGGCAGCAACCCGGCGAAGCCCCAGAACTCCGCGGGCAGCGACCGCAGCGTGGGATCGCCATCGGCGTGAAACGTGCGTGCGACGCGCCCGGCCGGCACCGATCTGCCGCCTCTCAGCGCGCAGCCATCGGCTGCACGGGATCGCGGCTGTCGAGGTAGGGGTCCGCACCCGCCTCGAGCAGGCTCCAGAGCCCGTCGTCGGTCGGCGACCCGCTGTCGTCGGGATGGATGCAGCCGATCGGGCACACGCGCAGGCACATGCCGCATCCGCTGCACAGCTCGGAGATGACCTTGACGTCGAGGCCGCTGTTGACGATCGCGCCGAAGTGCGGCGGGCAGGCCCGCTGGCAGGCGTCGCAGGCGATGCAGTCGGCGGCGTTGATGCGCAGCGGCGCCGCCGGCCAGCGGTCGTCGGGACGGGCGCGCGAACGGATCGTCTCCAAGCGCAGCTGGCGCTTGTCGGTGCGGCTCGGGGGTGTGGTGGTGGCTGGCATTGGATGGGATCTGCGAGGTCCGAGATGGGGTGGCGGAGCGCAGCGTCGAACGGTAGGCGAGCTCGCTCGCGGGTTGTGTGAGGGCACCCACACTGCATTCCAGGGCGTTCGGTACCGTCACCAAGCGTCCCGCAGCCTGCCTCGCCCACCCAACACATGTTCTTGTCGACACGACCAACGACGCCAGCGGGCACCGCTCCCGACCACCCCAGCGCGCTCGATGCCCGGCCGGCGACCGCCGGCGAGCTCGCGGCCGTCTACGCGGCGCTCGCTCGCACCGCCCCGCAGCTGAGCGCGGCCGCGCCGGCCGTCGTCTTCGCCGGGATCGGCGCCGGCCCCGCGCTCGTCGAGCGCCTGCACCGCTTCGGCGTCGACGTCCACGTCGTGGAGGAGCCGGGGGTCGGTCGCGGGGCCTACGTGCTCGGCGGCGCCGCGCACGCCACGTGCATCCCCGCCGGCGCCGGCGAGCATGAGCACGCCGCCCTGGTGGCGGCCATCGTGGAGCAGGCCCGGATGCGGACGTGGGCCGGCGACGCAGGACCCGAGCCGCGGTTCACGACGATGCACACCCCCGGCTCGGACTCCCGCGGCGTCGTGCAGTTCCTGCTCGGGGACGCGGAGATCGTGGCGAAGATCGGTGCCGTCGACGCGATCGCGGGTGAGGCGCGCTTCGCCCGCGAGGTCAACGCGCTGATGGCGGCCGAGCGCCGGCGCGGGCTGTTTCCCCAGGTCCACGGCCTGCGCCTCGAAGGACGCCAGGGCGTGAGCCTCATGGAGGCGGGCGAGCCGCTGCCGATCGACCCGCTGTTCGCGGATCCCGAGCGCACGACGCTCGCCGACGACGCTGCCGACCGGCTGCAGCCGCACCTCGACGAGCTCGCCATCTGGTACCAGCTGACGGCGCGGTCACAACGTCCGACCGTCGTCGACTACCTCTATCGCGAGCGCTACCACGTGCTGCGCGAGCACCCGGACTTCGTCGCGACGTTCACCGCGCTGTTCGGCGACGTGCCGCCGCAGGACGCGCTCGACGTTCCCGTCGAGCTGCCGGGCGGGCTGGTCGTGCCCGGCTACGGCGCGGCGGTGGCGTGGCTGGAGGACGTCGGGCCGCGGCTGCTGCCCGACCACGGCAGCGCCGTGCACGGCGACATCTACGCCGCGAACATGCTGCTGCGCGCCGATGGCAGCCCGATGCTGATCGACCCGCGCACCGTCTGGGAGGGCCGCGACCGCCCCGACGTCGGCTACGGCGACCCGGTCTTCGACCTCGCCACGCTGCTGCACGGCGTGCTGCCGATGGCCGCCATCCTGCGCGCCGCGCACGCCGGCACGAGCAGCGAGCTCTTCGGCGCGCGCCCCTGGCCCGGCGGCGCGACGCTCGACCTGTCCTCGCTGCGCCTGCCGGTGGACTTCCCGGCGGCGGTCGGCGAACTCGAGCGACGCATGCTGCGGTCGCTGCCGCACGACGAGCCGCTGCGCGACGTCCGGACGCGCCTGTACGTCGGCGCCGCGACGTCGCTCGCCGGCTGGCTGAAGTACCCGCGCGCGATGCGCACGCCGCAGGCCTGGCTTGCGACCCTCGCCTACGTCGCTTGGTACCTGTGGCAGGCCAGGAACGTCTGGGAACAACCCGGCTCCAACGGAAGGCAGGACTCGTGACGACCCTGAACTACGACAACCTCGCGACCGAGTACGCGCGCCACCGGCGCACCTACCCGGGGCTCGTCGAGCACATCGTCGAGCATGCCGGCGTCGGCGCGGACTCCGCCGTGCTGGAGGTCGGTTGCGGCACCGCGAACCACCTGGCCGCCGTGCGCGCCGCCACCGGGGCGCGCTGCACCGGCGTCGAGCCGTCCGAGCAGATGCTGCGCGAGGCCGCCGAGCACCCCGAGGAGCTCGAGCTGCGCCAGGGCAACGCCGAGCAGCTCGACGTCCCCGCGCAGGCGTTCGACCTGATCATGTCGGTGGACGTCATCCATCACGTCCGCGCGCCCGAGCGCTACTTCGAGCGGGCGTTCGCCGCGCTGAAGCCCGGCGGCTGGCTCGTCACGGTCACCGACTCCGACTGGGTGATCCGCAACCGCGTGCCGCTGGCGCGCTACTTCCCGGCGACCGTCGACACCGAGTTCGCGCGCTATCACCCGATCCCGGCGCTCGCCGGAAGCCTCGCGGTGATCGGCTTCGACGCGCTCTACGAGCGCGTCGTCGAGAGCACCTACACGCTGCACGACGCTTCGAGCTTCCAGGACAAGTCGTACTCCTGCCTGCACCTCATTTCCGACGAGGAGTTCGCCGCGGGGATCGGCGCGCTGCAGGCGGACCTGCTCGATGGACCGATCGACGCGAACCTGCGCAGCCTTGCCCTGTGGGGCAGGCGGCCTGCATGATCGACCGCTACTCGCTGCCGGCGATGCGGGACCTGTGGAGCGCGGAGGCGAAGTTCGCCTCCTGGGTCCGCGTCGAGGTCCTCGCCAGCGAGGCGCAGGCCGAGCTCGGCGTCGTCTCGCGCGAGGCGCTGGAGGCGATCCGCGGCGGGACGGCGCCGACCCCCGCACGCGTCGCGGAGCTCGAGCTCACGCGCGACCACGAGATCCTCGCGTTCCTGGCGGGCTACGTCGAGACGATCGACGGCGGGCACGGCAGCTGGGTGCACTACGGCATGACGAGCTATGACCTCGTCGACACGGCGCTCGGGCGCACGCTGGCCGACGGCTGCGACCTCGTGCTGCAGGCGACCACCCGGCTGCGCGACGTGCTCCTGCGGCGCTCGCGCGAGCACTGGGACACGGTCTGCGTCGCACGCACCCACGGCATCCACGCCGAGCCGACGACGTTCGGGCAGAAGCTCGCGGTGCACGCCTGCGCGATCGAACGCTGCCTGACGCGCCTGCGCGCGGCGCGGGCGGCGATCGCCGTCGGCACGATCTCGGGCCCGGTCGGCACCTACGCGCAGATCGACCCGTTCGTCGAGGCCTACGTCTGCGAGCGGCTCGGGCTCGGCGTCGAGACGGTTCCCAGCCAGGTCGTCGCCAGGGACCGCCACGCCGAGCTGCTCGGCGCGCTTGCCGTGCTTGGCGCCGTCGTCGAGCAGATCGGCCTCGAGCTGCGCCTGCTGCAGCGCACCGAGGTCGGCGAGGTCGAGGAGCCGCGCAGCAGCGCGTATCAGGGCTCGAGCGCGATGCCGCACAAGCGCAACCCGACGTCGAGCGAGCGCATCTGCGGCCTCGCCAGGCTCCTGCGCGCGTACGCCGATGCGACCTACGAGAACGTCGCGCTGTGGCACGAGCGCGACCTCGCGCACTCGCCGGTCGAGCGGGTCGTCCTTCCCGACGCGCTCTGCGTCGCGCACTACCAGGTCGCCAAGGCCGCCGAGATCATCGACGGCCTCGCCGTCGACGCCGAGCGCATGCGAGCGAACCTCGACGCCACGGGGGGCCTGATCTATAGCTCGGAGATCCTGCTGGACCTCGTGCGCGACGGCATGGACCGCGACGTCGCCTACCGCACCGTGCAGGCCGCCGCCGTCGAGGCGAGCGCCGCCGGCCGCAGCCTGCGCCAGACGCTCGCCGACCGCGACGTCGACACTACCGACGAGCAGTTCCGTCCCGAGCGCTACCTCGGCAGGCGCGACGTGCTGCTCGACCGAATGGAGAGGCTGTTCGATGTGGGAGTGTGAGATCATCGCCGGCTCGGACCTCGACGTCGACGAGGTCGCGGCGCTCTACCGCGCGTCGACGCTCGCCGAGCGCCGTCCGGTCCATGACGGCGCGCGCTTCGCGGACATGGTGCGCAACGCGAACCTCGTCGTCGTCGCCCGCGTCGACATGCGCCTCGTCGGCATCGCCCGCTCGATCACCGACGGCGCCTACGCCACCTACCTGTCGGACATCGCGGTCGACGTCGAGTTCCAGCACCGCGGGATCGGGCGCGCGCTGATCGCCAAGACGCGCGAGGCCGCTCCGCGCGCGAAGATCGTCCTGCTGTCCGCCCCGGCGGCGAGCGACTACTACCCGCACATCGGCTTCGTCCAGCACAACTCGGCCTGGGTCATGGACGCGCTGCAACCATGACGTCCGCCGCGCCGCCGGCCCCGTCGCGAGGCGCGCGGCGTTCGCCGCGCATCGGCGTGACCACCTACCAGGAGGACGCGTCCTGGCGCGGCTGGTCTCGCCGTGCCTCGCTCGTCCCACGCGACTTCCTCGACCCGCTGGCCGCGGCGGGCGCGCTGCCGCTGCTGCTGCCCCCCGACGGCGGCGCGGCCGAGGCGGCGGACCTGGCCGGCTGGCTGGACGGGCTCATGCTCGTCGGCGGGCCGGACGTCGACCCCGCCTGCTACGGGGACGCACCGCAGCCGGGCACCGCCGGCGTGCAGCCCGATCGCGACGCGTGGGAGCTCGCGCTGCTGCGCGCCGCGCTGGCGGCCGGCATCGCGATCCTCGGCGTCTGCCGGGGGATGCAGCTGCTGAACGTCGTGCAGGGCGGGACCCTGTGCCAGGACATCGGGGACCCCGCCCATCAGCCGGCCGGCAGCGTCTTCGGCGAGGTCGAGGTCGCGCTCGCCGGCGAGCGGCTTCCGGGCAGCCTGCTCGGTCCGACGACGAGCGTCGCGTGCTATCACCACCAGGCCGTCGACGTGCTCGGCGCCGACGTGGTCGCCACGGGATGGAGCGCCGGCGGCGTCGTCGAGAGCCTGCAGCTCGATCGCCCCGAGTTCGTCGTCGGCATCCAGTGGCATCCCGAGGTCGGGTCCGACGCGCGGCTGTTCGATGCCTTCGTCCGCGCGGCGGGGCGGGGTTGATGCTCGCGGCGGTGCTGCCGCGAAGCCATCGCGGGCGGGTGCTCGCGGCGGGCGCGCTGCTGGACGCCGCCGCCACGGGGCTGTACCTCGCGGTCGTGACGCTGTACTTCGTGCAGTACGTCGGCATCGCGGCGACCGCGATCGGCGTCGCGCTGACGATCGCCAACGTCTGCGGCCTGCTGGTCCCGATGCCGGTCGCGCGCCTGACCAGGCGCGTCGGGGTGACGCGCGTCTACGTGACGCTGCTGGTGCTGCGCGGCGTCGGGATCGCCGCCTACGTCTTCGCGCACGACTTCTGGAGCTACCTCGCGGTGACGTGCTTCTTCACGATGGCCAGCCGCGCGGCGCTGCCGCTGTTGCAGGTGCTCGTCGGCCAGATGGAGGGCGAGGAGGACCGCACGCGCACGATGGCGTCGCTGCGGACCGTCAACAACATCGGCCTCGCGGGCGGGTTCTTCGTCGCCAGCGGCGTGCAGCTGCTGCAGTCCTCGCTGGCCTACGACGTGCTGTTCGCCGCCGCAGGGGCGGCGTTCGCGGTCGTCGCGGTGGTGACCGTCTCCGCCTGTCGCGGCGTCGAGCCCAAACCCGTGCCGTTCCGGGGGCGGCGCCCGCGGAGCGTCTACTCCGACCGCAGGTTCATGACCGTCGCGGCGGCCAACGCGGTGCTGCTGCTGCACGACAGCATGCTGTTCATCCTGATTCCGCTGTGGATCGTCCAGCGCGCGGGCCTGTCGCCGACGGTGAGCTCGATCCTGTTGATGCTCAACACCGCCATCACCGTGCTGTTGCAGGTCCACGTCGCCAAGTACGCCAAGGGCGTCGACGGAGCGATGCGGCTGCTGCGCTGGTCGGTCGTCGCGCTTGCCGCGGCGGGCGTCTTCCTCGGCTCCGCCGACGAGGGCGCGACGTGGGCGCTGGTGATCCTGCTGGTCTGCGCGGTCAGCCTGCTGACCATCGGCGAGAACCTGCACGCGGTGGCGGGTTGGGAGCTGTCGTTCCTGATGGCCGATCCCAACCAGCGTCCGCAGTACCTGAGCCTGTTCAGCCTCGGCTACACCGCGCAGCTGATCGTCGGCCCGGTGCTGATGACGTCGGTCGTGCTGCCCTGGGGCATGCCGGGCATGTTCCTCATGACGGTGCTGTTCGTGCTCGCCGCGGCGGTCACGGCCGTGACCGTGCGCGGCCACGCGTACGACCGACTCGGTCAGGCGCGGACGTGAGCAAGCACGTGATGGTCTTCGGCAGCGGCAACGGGGACCTGCCCAGCCGCATGCGCGCGCTCGAGCAGGGGGTCAGCACGACGCTCGTGTGCCGGCTGGAGCACCTGCACCGGCTCGTCGAGCCCGAGGGGCATGCCCGTCTGCTGGTGCTGAGCGCGCATGCCCCGCTGCAGGAGTGCGTCGGCCTGGCGCGGGTCGTGCACGAGCACCATCCCGTGACGCACATCGCAACGCTGGGCGAACACGATCAGGATCGCGCTGCGGCGGTCGGCGAGGCGCTCGGCGTGGCCACCCACAGCCAGGAGACCGTCCACCTGGCGCACCGCAAGGACGCCATGCGCGCGCGACTGGCGCAGGCCGGCCTCGACGACACGCCCGCCGAGATCGTCGCCGACGTGGACGCCCTGCGGGGCTTCGCCGAGCGCAACGGCTACCCGTTCGTGGTCAAGCCGGTCAGCGGCCTGGCGAGCTTCGGCGTCTCGGTGGTGGCGCACGCGGAAGACCTCGCCGAGGCCTTCGACAAGGCCGCGACCGCGGCCGATCACGGCTGGCTGCGCAAGCTGGGAGTGTTCGCCGAGGGCTATCTCGAAGGCCCCGAGTTCAGCGTCGAGGCGCTCTCGGAGGCCGGCGAGCACGTGGTCCTCGCGATCACCGCGAAGTACACCGACCCGGTCACCCGCGTCGAGCTCGGCCACGTCGTTCCCGCGCCGCTGGCCGGCGAGCTGCGCGAGCAGATCGAGCGGCTGACGGTCGGCGTGCTCGACGCGCTCGGCGTGCGCGCGGGCGCGACCCACACCGAGGTCGTCGTCACCGCGGCCGGCCCGCGGGTCGTCGAGACGCACGTGCGCGGCGGCGGCGACGAGATCTGGGAGCTCGTCCTCGGCGCCACCGGCATCGACCTGCTGGACTGCCAGCTGCGCCAGGCGATCGGGCAGGCCGTGCTGGCGGACGTGCGCGCCGCGCTCGCCGCGCCGCGGCCGCCGCGCGCCGCGGCGATCTGGTTCGCCACGCCGCCGCCGGTCGGCGAGCTCGTCGAGGTGCTCGGCGGCGACGACCCCGGCGATGCGGTGATCGACGTCGCCGTCAAGCCCGGCGCGGTCTTCACCGGCCTCGTCAGCTCGTACTCGCGGCCCGCCTCGGCGCGCTGCGGCGCCGAGACCGCCGACGAGGCGGTCCGGCTGGCCCGCGAGGCGGTCGGCCGCCTGTCGTTCGTCACCAGGGTCCCGGCGCTCGACGCCACGAACGATGGATGACGCCCTGCGCTACGCGAGCTGCGCGCAGCTGCGCGCGTCGTTCGCGCGCCGCGAGGTCTCGCCGGTCGAGTACGCCCGCGCGACGCTCGAGCTGCTCGACGAGCGCGAGACCGAGCTGCACGCGTTCCTGACGGTCAGCGCGGACGTCGCGCTCGCGCAGGCGGCGGAGGCCGAGCGGCTGATCGGCTCGCTCGGCGAGGCGGCGTGGGAGGGGCGGCCGCTGCTCGGCGTGCCGATGTCGGTCAAGGACCTGACGCCGACCGCCGGGATCCGCACCACGCGCGGCTCGCTGC
>JAWVGK010000210.1:0-9973 GCA_033855155.1 Solirubrobacteraceae bacterium
CGCATCGAGATCGAGTGCCACGGGCGCATCGGCGAGCGCGACACGGGGCCGCTGGGCATCGCGGTCGTGCTCGGCGCGCTCGGCGGGCACACGGAGGACTCGATCAACGCCGTCAACGCGTTCGCGATCGCACGGGAGCGCGGGATCGACGTCGTCCAGTCGCGCAGCACGTCGGCGCGCGACTACACCGACCTCGTGCGCGTGGCCGTGTGGTGCGGCGGCAAGCGCCAGCACGGCGTCGTCGGCACGACGATCGGCAGCAAGCACCGCCCGCACCTGCTCGCGGCGTGGGGACAGCGCTTCAACCTCCAGCTCGAGCCGTACCTGACGCTGTTTCGCTACCGCGACGTGCCGGGCGTCATCGGCCAGATCGGCGTGGCGTTCGGCGCGAAGGGCATCAACATCGGCTCCGCGGCCGTCGGCCACACGCCGCCGACCGCCGACGGCGACCGCCCGGCGGTGATGATCGTGACGACCGACTCGCAGGTCCCCCAGGCGCTCGTCGACGAGATCACGGCGACCGAGGACTTCCTCGACGGCCGGACGGTGTCGCTGCCGGACTGAGGGGGCGAAGTTCATCCGCGCGGCCGTCGGAGGAGCGATTGTCGCGGTCTATTTCGGCGAACCGGCCAGGCGCGCAGCGCCCGGGCTGCTCGCGAGCTGGCAGGCATCGACGCGCACGACCAGAAGCCCGCCGAGGTCGCCCAGCAGATCGCGGATGTCCTCCGCGCGCGGCCGCGTAGCCGCGATCGCGACCGCGGCCCCGAACCTCCTACGCCACGACGTCGCGCTCGGCGCGCGTGACGCCGCCGCGGAAGTCCGCGGCGAGGTCGGCGACGAGGCCGACGAGGCCATGCTGCTCGGCCAGGCGGCGCTGGCGCGTCGGGCCGCCCTCGACGAGCAGCTCGGCGACGAGCTTCAGCTCGCCGGCGCAGCCGAGCGCCTCGGCGTGCGGCGCGCAGAGGATCACGAGCTCGGTCGCGATGTCGACGACCGACACCGCGCGCCCCTGCACGGGGTCGACGAGCTCGGCGGCGACGCCGTCGCGGGCGGCGAGGAAGCGGTTCTCGTCGAGCACCTCCGGCGCGTGCACGAGCGCCGCGTCGGCGTGGCCGTCGACGAGCTCCAGGCGCACGAGCGACTGCACGAGCGCGACGAGCGCCGCCGTGCCCGCGAGCGTCGACTGTGCGTCCATGATCCGCACCTCGACCGTGCCCAGGCGCGGCTGCGGGCGCACGTCCCACCACAGGTACGTGTGGTCGGGGAAGGCGTGGCAGTCCAGCAGCAGGTTGACCGCGCGGACGTACTCGCCATACGAGCCGAAGGCGCGGGGGATCCCGACGCGCGGGAACGCCTGGAACAGGGGCGTGCGCGCCGACGACAGGCCCGTGTCGCGGCCCTGCCAGAACGGCGAGTTGGCCGACAGCGCGAGCAGGATCGGCACATGCGCGCGCAGGCGGTTGAACGCGGCGATGCCGGCCTCGCCGGTCGGCAGGCCGACGTGCACGTGCAGCGCGAACGTCGGCTCGCGGCGCGCGAGCTCGCGCATCGACCCGTAGACCTCCTGGTGGCGCTCGCGCGACGACACGACCATCTCGTGCCAGACAGCGGACGGGTGCGTGCCGGCGGTCGCGGCCGTCAGGCCGAGCGACGCGAGGACGTCGTTGAGCTGCGCGCGCAGCTCGCCGAGCTCGCGCACCGCCTCGCCGACGGTCGCGTGCACGCCGGTGCGCAGCTCGGCCGCGGAGGAGTGCGTCTCGGAGCTGACGTGGTCGCGCAGCGTGTCGGGCAGCGCCGCGAGCACGTCGTCGATGCGCGGTGCGAGCGTCCAGTCGCGCGGGTCGAGGAGCATGACCTCCTCCTCGATGCCGAGCGTGTACTCGCTGCCGTGGCGCCACTTCGACCACGGCGCCGGCGGCGCCTGCCGGACGGGCTCAGGCGGCACGCGCGGCTCGCGCTCCGTAGGCCATCGCGGCGTCCGTGAACGTGCGCAGCAGGTGCGCCTGCTCGGGCGAGTCGACCATGCTCTCGGCGTGCCACTGGACGGCGATGCAGAACGCGCGGTCGGTCGCCTCGATCGCCTCGACGACGCCGTCCGACGCCCAGCCGACGGCGCGCAGGCCGCTGCCGAGCACGTCGACGGCCTGATGGTGAAAGGAGTTCACGCGCGTGCGCACGACGCCGAGCGCCGTCGCGACGAGGCTGCCCGTCTCGAGCGTGACGTCGTGCGTCGCGTGGCGCCCGGGCAGCAGCTGGCGGTGAACGACGTTCGACGGGCGCTCGCTCGGGAGGTCCTGCACGAGCGTGCCGCCGCGCGCGACGTTCAGCACCTGCAGCCCGCGGCAGATCGCGAGCACCGGCAGCTCGCGCGCCTCGGCGGCGCGCACGAGCGCGACCTCGAACAGGTCCAGGTGCGGCTCGGTCGGGCCGAGCGCCGGGTGCGGGCTCGCGCCGTAGGCGGTCGGATGCAGGTCCGGACCGCCGGACAGGAACAGCCCGCAGAGGCCGTCGAGCAGCGGCTCGATGCTGTCGGTGTCCAGCGGGGGGATGATCACCGGCACGGCTCCGGCGCGCCGGATCGCCTCCGGGTAGGTCAGCCCGAGCGCGAGCTCGCGCGACTGCACTGGCTCGGAGTGCGGGTCGTGGACGACCTGCTCGGGCGTGCGCATCTCCGACGTGCTCACGCCGATGATGGCGTGCGACACGCGGGCGGGGGGATCGGGGTTGGTCACGGTCGGGCGCAGGGCTGCCATCGGCGGCACCGGTTGTATCGGCAGACGACCGCGCGGGGCACTGTCCGGCGGGCCAAAGCCGACGCCGTGCACCTGGCCCGCCTGTCCTGCCGAGATCATCGCGCCATCAGCGGGCACCATAGGGCCCGATGACCACGCATAACACCGCGCCGTGGTGGCGCCACGCCGTCGTCTACCAGGTCTACCCGCGCTCCTTTCAGGACTCCGACGGCGACGGCGACGGCGATCTGCGCGGCATCGTGCAGCGCCTGGACCACGTCGCGCAGCTCGGCGCCGGCGCGATCTGGCTGTCGCCGTTCTATCCCTCGCCGATGGCCGACGGCGGCTACGACGTCGCCGACTACACCGGCGTCGACCCGCGCTTCGGCACGCTCGCCGACGCCGACGCGCTGATCGCCGCCGCGCACGACCGCGGGCTGCGCGTGCTGCTCGACGTCGTCGCGTGCCACACGTCGATCGAGCACCCGTGGTTTCGCGCGCATCCCGAGCGCTACGTGTGGTCGGATCGCGACGGGCCGCAGAACAACTGGCCGGCGGCCTTCGGCGGGCGCGCGTGGTCGCGCGACGAGCGCAGCGGGCGCTGGTACCTGCACTCCTTCTATCCCGAGCAGCCCGACCTCGACTGGCGTCGCGAGGACGTGCGCGTCGACGTCGCGGACGCGCTGCGCTTCTGGATCGCGCGCGGGGTCGACGGCTTTCGGCTCGATGCGATCGACCGCCTGATGAAGGACCCCGAGCTGCGCGACGACCCGCCGGCGACGGGTTCGCCGCCGCTGCCCGAGCTCGGCGACTGCGCCACGCTCGACATGCGCCACAGCCGCAACGCGCCGGACATCGGCGACGCGCTGGCCGCGCTGCGCGCGGGCGCGGGCGACGAGGCGCTGCTCGTCGGCGAGGTCTACCTGCCGGCGCCCGAGCTCGGGCCGTACCTCGAGCACCTCGACGTCGCGTTCGCCTTCGACCTGCTGCACGCGCCCTGGGACGCGGACGCCGTGCGCGCCGCGATCGAGGCGGCGCTGGACCCGCGCGGCGCCGCGGGCCGCGTCGCCTGGGTGCTCTCCAACCACGACTTCTCGCGCCTGCCCGACCGCGTCGGCGCGCGCAACCTGCGCGCCGCGGCGCTGCTGGCGCTGACGCTGCCCGGACCGGTGTTCGTCTATCAGGGCGACGAGATCGGAATGGCCGACGGCCCGGGGCGCGAGCCGCCCGTCGACCGCGCCGGCCGCGACCGCCACCGCCACCCGATGCGCTGGGACGACGCCGCGCCGTACGGCGGCTTCACCGACGGCGAGCCGTGGCTGCCGGCGATCGACGTCGCCGGCGGCGCGGTCGCCGCGCAGCTCGCGGACCCGGGCTCGGTGCTCGCGCTGTACCGCGACCTGATCGCCCTGCGCGGCGAGCTGGGGGAGGGCCTGGAGTTCGTCGACGCCACCGGCGGCGTGCTCGCCTACCGCCGCGGCGCCGCGCACCTCGTCGCGGTGAACCTCTGCGACGAGCCGCGGCCGGCCCCGCGCGCCGGCGAGCTCGTGCGCTTCACGCACGGCCGCCGGGGCGAGCCGCCCGGCCCGGCGCCGCGCGAGCTCGCGCCCGGGGAGGGGTTCGTCGCGCGCATCATCGACGACGACTACACATGACGAAGCGACGGCCTGCGCGGCTTCTGCGCCACCGCGCGCTGATGCTTGGGACCGCCGGCGATCGTGGATCGGATCAGCGGCTGGGGTCATGTGCGGATGCGGTGGTGCGGCACGAGGGTCGCGATGCCGTTTCGAGGGCCAGCGTGTCGCATAGAAGTGCGACCGTGGCCTCGCGGTCGACGAACTCAATCGGTCCAGCTCCGGACCCTGGCCTGGATCTCGCGCAGGGTGTGCTCGCGCGGCGTGCCGTGCTCGCGTTTCATGACGAGAACCGGGTTGTGGGGATCGCCGGCCGCTTCCTTCTTGTCCAGCGAGAGCACGTATTGCACCGCGTCGACGACGTCGACTGTCAGGCCGTACAGGGCCTGCACGCTTCACTGTTTATCGCCGGTGGCGGCACCTCCGCATGGTTGAGTCGTTCAGCGAGGTCGAGGATGATCGCCATCATCCCCGTGCGGGCGCGGAGGTCCAGGTACTGCTCGACTGTGAGCGCCGTGTCGTGCTCGCGGTTCGTGGCTTCTTTGAGCCGGCTCGACAGGAACTCGCGCCAGTGACGGGCGGCGCGGTTCACCCAGGCTGCTGACATGCCCTGCTTCCAGCGACACCACAGATCGAGCAGGGCTACGGCGAGTGGTTTCCCCGAAGCAGTCGACCCGTGGTCGATCACATCGGCGAGCTCAGCGACGAACGCGGCGGTCGCGTCCGAGCCGCGCGCGAGCAGGTCGTCCAGCCGACCGTCGTTGAGGAGCATCCAGCCGTAGAAGTCCACCGTTAGAGCGAGCCTGTCGCCCGCAGCGTCGGGGTGAAACTGCGCGGCCGAGACATGCGGGCCCCACGCGACGTAGCGTGGCAGCGCCGCGCCGACGGGCACGAGCGGTAGCCGTCCAGCCACCTCAGATGGTCCTGCAGCGCCCCAGCCTGGTCGCCTCGTACCGGAGCAGGCGGGAACGGTAGGTCGAACTGGACGCGCTGACCCATCGTCGCATGCGTATTACGACACCGGCGACGCTACCCGCCGGCGTGGGGATCGGACACGCGCTGGCTCAGGGCCTAGCGCGCGGCTGTTCCGGCGACGATCGCTTCCGGCGGCACCGGCGCGATCAGATCGGGGGTTGCGCTACGGCAGCTGAGGCTCCGCACGGGCCCCAAGCGCCGTGACCGACCAGCGGTTCGGGCGCCCCTGATCCCGCGAGACCCAGCAGTGGTAGTCCTCCATCACGCGCAGGTCCGCGAGGGCGACCCGGTACGTGTCGCGCACCCCCTCATAGAGCGGGCACCGCTCGCCGATCTGCGCGGCTGAGAGCCCCTGGGTGCGTTGGAGAGGCCAGCAGCCACTCCAGCAGATGCGCACGGCGCACGAGGCCCTGCAGGCGCGTGCCTGAGAACGCTCGCCATGCAGCGGATGACGGGTCGGTGGCGTTCATACCGCCATCGTCGCCCTGTCGGCATGGCTATGCAACCGCTGCGATGTGTTTCGGCACGCCGACCTCGTCTGCGGGAGGCGCCCGCATCCCGTCAACGCAACCTGACCTCGAGCACCCACATCGTTGGGGCGGACCGCACGTGGCCCACCCGCTCGAGCTGCGCCGGCCAGTCGGCGACGAGGTCGACGTCGCGTCACGCGCTTGCAGACCGCCCGCGCACCGAGTGCCTCGAGGACCCGGCGCTTGTACGCGAGCGAGGAGGCCTGGTCGAGCTCGAAGACCGTCGCTTCGGCGGGAAGCGCGAGCCTGAACGCCCGCCTGTCCATGCCGGCACCGAGCAGCACGAGCTCCCGGACTCCCCGATCGCGGCGGCGATCGCGCATCGCCGAACACGTGCGCAGGAGCACCGGGTCGAAGTCGTGGCCGATCGGCCCCAGGATCCGGCCGAGCTCCTCGACCGCCGGCGCGGCCAGCGCGCGCCCAGGCAGCATTTACGACAAGTCACACTAACGCGTCAGGTGACTCGGCTCACAGGCCGGTGAACCGGACCGCGCGGCCGTAGGAGACGATCGACCCCGCGGCGACGAGCTCGCCGTCGCTGGCGCTGCTCGACGACGCCCTCCGCAGCGGTCGCCCAGAACGCCTCGGCATCGGCCAGCCCGACTCGCAGCCCTCGCCGACCCACTCGAAGACGACGTCGAGCGGAGGCCGAGGGCGCCAACTGTGCGCTTCGTCATAAACGCGCACGGGTATCAGCGCCAGCCATGTGGAGGGCGGTCATCACCGCGCTGGGCCTCGTCGTGGCGGTGACCTCGGTCGCGGCCTGCGGCGACGGCAGCTCGAGCTCCAGCGGCCCGGTCACGCTGAACTGGTTCATCTTCAACGAGCCCAGCGGCGCGCCGCAGAAGATCGCCGAGCGCTGCTCGAAGGCGTCGGGCGGCGCGTACAAGATCGACTTCGAGTTCCTCCCCGCGCAGGCCGACCAGCAGCGCGAGCAGCTCGTGCGCCGGCTGGGCGCCGGGGACGACTCGCTGGACCTGCTCGGCATGGATGTCGTCTGGACCGGCGAGTTCGCCAACGCCGGCTGGCTGCGACCGGTGCCGCCCCGCACCGAGCGCGTCGTGACCGACAAGGTCTTCGACAGCGTGCTGCAGACGGCGCGCTTCAAGGGCCGCCTGTACACCGTGCCGATCTGGTCCAACACGCAGCTGCTGTGGTATCGCAAGGACCGCTCGCCGCAGCCGCCCAAGACGTTCGACGAGATGATCGACAGGGCAGAGCGGATCGGGCCGCAGAAGGGCCGCTTCCAGATCCAGGCCAACCGCTACGAGGGGCTCGTCGTGCTCGTCAACCAGCTCGTCGAGTCGGCGGGGACGTCGTTTCTGTCCGGTCCGACGACGATGAAGCTCGATCGCGCGCCGACCGAGCGGGCGCTGGCGATCCTCGGCCGCATGGCGCGCTCGCCCGCGGCCGCGCCGAACCTCACGACGTCGACGGAGGACACCGCGCGGTTGGGCTTCGAGGCCGGCGACTCGACCTTCATGATCAACTACCCCTTCGTCTATCCGTCGGCGAAGAAGAACGCGCCGAGCGTCGCGAAGGTCATGGCCGCCGCGAAGTTCCCGCAGGTCGACGAGAGCCACCCGAGCAAGCCGCCGATCGGCGGCATCGACATCGGCGTGTCGGCGTTCTCCAAGCACCCCGACCAGGCGTTCGCGGCGACGGAGTGCCTGGTCAAGCCCGACAACCAGCTCGAGGTCGCCAAGCTCGGCGGCCTGCCGCCGGTGCGCTCCGACGTCTACGACCGGCCGCAGATCGACAAGATCTATCCCGGCTTCGCCGACGTGATCCGCGACTCGATCCAGGCCGCCAGCCCGCGCCCGTCGCAGTCGCCGGCCTACCAGGACCTGTCGCTCGCGATCCAGCGCGCGGTCCACCCGCCGACCGACATCGACCCGAAGAACCCGAGCCCGGCGTACGACAAGCTGCGCGACTACGTGCAGAAGGCGATCAAGCGCGAGGGCCTGCTGTGACCGCCTTCTCGATCGGCCGGCGCACGGCGAAGCCCGCGCTCAGCGACAAGACGCGCGCCGAGCGCAAGCTCGCGTACATGCTCGTCGCTCCCGCGGTCGTCGTGATGCTGCTCGTGACCGTCTATCCGATCCTGTACGCGATCGCACTGTCGGTGCAGAAGGTCGACCTGCGCTTTCCGGACGAGAGCGGCTTCGTCGGCCTGGGCAACTACTCGGCGGTGCTGACGTCGGACCTGTGGTGGCAGGGCGTGTTCAACACCGCGCTGATCGCCGTCGTGTCGGTGGCGATCGAGCTCGTGCTCGGCATGGGTCTGGCGCTCGTCATGCACCGTGCGCTGTTCGGGCGCGGCGTCGTGCGCACGGCGACCCTGATCCCGTACGGAATCGTCACCGTCGTCGCGGCATTCGCCTGGTTCTTCGCGTTCGATCCGTCCAGCGGCTTCGTCAACAGCCTGCCGCTCGTACCGGACGGCAAGGCGTGGTTCGGATCGCACGCCAGCTCGCTGGCGGTGATCATCATGGCCGAGGTCTGGAAGACGACGCCGTTCATGGGGCTGCTGCTGCTCGCCGGCCTGGCGACGATCGACGAAGGGCTCTACGAGGCCGCGCGCGTCGACGGGGCGACGGCGTGGCAGCGCTTCTGGCGCATCACGTTGCCGCTGCTGAAGCCCGCGCTGCTCGTCGCGCTGCTGTTCCGTACGCTCGACGCCTTCCGCGTCTTCGATTCGATCTTCATCATGACCCGCGGCTCGCAGGACACCGAGTCGGTGTCGATCCTCGGCTACAACCAGCTCATCTCACGCCTGAACCTCGGCCTGGGCTCGGCGGTCTCGGTGCTCATCTTCATCCTCGTGCTGCTGATCGCGTTCGTCTTCGTGCGCGTCTTCGGCACCGCCGTCCCGTCGCAGGGGGAGAAGTAGCGATGCAGAACCGCCGCCCGGAGGCCTACCTCGGCTGGTCGCTCGCGCTGGCCGTCGTCATGTTCTACGCGCTGATCCCCGTCCTGTGGCTCATCTCGCTCTCGTTCAAGACGCCCGCGACGGTGAGCGACAAGAAGTTCATCCCGCAGGACGTCACGTTCGACAACTACTCCGCGCTCTTCCAGGGCGGCTTCGACTCGCCGCTGCTGCGCCCGCTGATCAACTCGCTCGCGATCGCGTCGATCGCGACGTTCATCGCCGTGACGCTGGCGTCGTTCACGGCCTACGCGATCGCGCGGCTGACCTTCCCCGGCAAGACCGTCATCCTCGCCGGCGCGCTGGCGATCGCGATGTTCCCGCCAATCTCCGTCGTCGGCCCGCTCTTTGACATGTGGCGCAGGCTCGGGCTCTACGACACGTATCCGGGCCTCATCATCCCGTACCTCACGTTCGCGCTGCCGCTGGCGATCTACACGCTCGTGGCATTCTTCCGGGAGATCCCGTGGGAGCTCGAACAGGCGGCCCAGGTCGACGGCGCGACGCCGTGGCAGGCCTTCACGCGCGTCATCCTGCCGCTCGCCGCCCCCGGCGTCTTCACCGCCGCGATCCTCGTGTTCATCTTCGCCTGGAACGACTTCGTCTTCGCCATCACGCTCACGTCTTCGGACTCCGCGCGGACGGTTCCGGCGGCGCTGGCGTTCTTCACGGGCGACTCGCAGTTCACTGCGCCGACCGGCAACATCGCCGCAGCGGCCGTACTCGTGACGATCCCGATCATCGTCTTCGTGCTCATCTTCCAGCGCCGCATCGTCGCCGGGCTCACGGCGGGCGCCGTCAAGGGTTAGGAGAAGTCGCGCATGGCCGACATCACGCTCAACGACGTCACGAAGCGCTATGCGGATGGCACCGAGGCCGTCAAGCACATGAGCCTCGAGGTCAAGGACGGCGAGTTCATGATCCTCGTCGGCCCGTCGGGCTGCGGCAAGTCGACGGCGCTGCGGATGATCGCGGGGCTCGAGGACATCTCCGAGGGCGAGATGCGCATCGGCGACCGCGTCGTCAACAACCTCGCCCCGCGCGACCGCGACATCGCGATGGTGTTTCAGAACTACGCGCTGTATCCGCACATGACCGTGCGCGCGAACATGGGCTTCGCGCTGAAGCTGGCCAAGGTGCCCGAGGCCGAGATCAACGAGAAGGTCGAGGAGG